>CAWUJF010000468.1:0-3430 GCA_963922405.1 uncultured Hyphomicrobiales bacterium
GGTTCACATGATTGTCGTCTACAACGAGAATTCTTGCCCCTTTCATATCGGGTTCAAATTCTGCTTCGTCTTTCACCTGTCCTTCAACTGGAAGTTCCATTGTTACCCAGAATGTAGAGCCCTCTCCAAGAGCACTGTTCACACCAACTTCGCCGTTCATTAATTTGACAAGTGAGGAGACAATTGAAAGCCCCAAACCAGTGCCTTCATGTTTGCGGGTTGCTGAACCATCAACCTGCGAGAACTCCTCAAAAATCTTTTCACAGTCTTCTTCTGGAATGCCAATCCCTGTATCGGTAACTGAGAGTTTGATCTTTGCGATTTCTTTGCCGTCTTGATTGTCGATCTGGCCCTCCACATTAACGTAGACATGTCCCTTTTCGGTGAATTTGACAGCATTTCCAAGCAAGTTTGTAACTACTTGCCGAATCCTACCTTCATCGCCACTGAAAATTTTAACAAGGCAAGGATCTACCCGAACAATGATTTCAAGGTCCTTCTCGGCAGCCTTAACGGAAACAAGTGCTGCCACATCCTCGATTGTTTCTGTGAGATTAAACGGGGCAAGATCCAATGACATCTGACCTGCATTCAGTTTTGAGAAGTCCAAAATATCGTTGATGATAGTGAGCAGAGCACTTCCTGACTTAACAATAATATTTGTGAACATTTTTTGTTTGGGATTGAGTTCAGTTTCCTCCAGCAATTCAGCCATACCCATAACACCATTCATGGGTGTCCTGATTTCGTGGCTCATATTGGCAAGGAATTCAGATTTTGTACGATTGGCAACCTCTGCTTTGTCTCGCATATCATTAAGTTTTTCAATTGTGCTTGCGTGATGATCAAGCATTGTATTGAAAGCCACGGCCACTTCAGCATTATCTTCGCCATCGGTTACCTCGAGTCTGAAGTTCTGTAGTTTCTTGCCATCATCTTCGGCATTTAAAAGACCTTTAGAAACAGCTTCACGTAACTGATCAATTCCAAGGGTAACTCCATGCTCACAACTGTTCAGTCCAATAATCTCCTGTTCCTTTGTAACCCTGAGAGGCATAAACTTCGCAATAATGCTCAAAGTTATGTAAGCGGTAGTAAAGGAGAACACCGCATTTATAACCACTCCCTCTGTTTGAACAAGAAATTGAGACAGTCTCGAACCGTCTTTCATCAATTCAGGGTGCCCAAACAGAGCAATAAGTAAGGTGCCGACCACCCCTGCAATGCCATGGACCGCCACCACATCCAGCGGATCATCCTGTTTTAGTTTAAACAAAAGCAGGTAAGAACCAACAATCGCTGAGATACCACCAGCCGCGCCCACAATAGCGGCAGCAGAGATAGGTAAGGAAGTAACACCAGCAGTAACCGCTACAAGTCCACCAAGCAGTCCGTTTATGATTGCGTGGGGTGAGAATACACGATTGTCTTTGAAATAGCCGATGATCATACCGGCAAGTGCACCAAAAGCAGCAGCTAGGATGGTGTTTACAATAACAATCGGAAGGTCCGGCGCCTCGGGTGTCACAGCACCGGCATTAAATCCGATCCAACCAATAAAGAGGATAATACAACCAAGCAAAGAAAGAACAGCAGAAGACCCATTGATCTTTTGAGGTTTGCCATTCTTATCAAATCGTCCGACTCTTGGACCCAATACAATGATTGCAGCAAGCGCTACCCAAGCAGCTGTCCCATGTACCACAGTCGAACCGGCAAAATCGATAAAGCCTTTGTCAGCCAGATAAGAGGGGTTGTCCGGTATAAGGATGTTTCCCCAAACCAGATGTGCAAACAAAGGATAGATAAATGCTGCCACAACCCCGGACAAAAGAATGTAGGCAGAAAATCTCATTCGCTCCGCAACAGCGCCGGAGATAATGGTTGCAGTGGTAGCGCAGAAGCCAAATTGGTAAATCAACACCACAAGAACACTGGCATTACTGGCTAGCGGGTCAATTTGACCAAACCCAAAGAACGATGACGTTCCTGCACCAAAGGCCAGATGATATCCGAAAATAAAGAAAATTGCTGAGCATACAACAAAATCGGCGGCATTCTTCTGTGCCACGTTAATGGCATTTTTCGTTCTGACAGTACCAGCTTCCAGCAATAGAAAACCGCCTTGCATGGATAAAACAAGTACAGTTGATATCAGCATCCAGATAACATTGTTGGTTGGAAGCTCGTCGATGAAAACCACATCAGGATTTGCTTCGGATGCGTTGAGGTTGAGCCCGGTATATAAAAAATAGAGCAGGACAGGAATCGCAGAACCTAGTCCAAGCAGCCAGATATTTTTGATAAAGCTTCTTTCTGTCATATTATCTGCTCATCTGCTTTGGGATCAACAGACTAAGTACACGACAGTTTTCTTTCCCCAAACCTTTCGCAATTTTAATTGTTTAAGGTTTACGGTTAGTTAACCATAATTCACGGTGAACGTTGTTTCCTCACACGCGGGCAAAAGTGAGATAGCACGGGGTGCGCCCTTCTCGAATTGCTTTTGCCTCATATCTGGTTCTAATCCAGTTCGGATAGGGATTTTCCCAATCGCTCTTTTTACTCGCAATCCATTGAAATGCGGAATGTTGATAGCAATGATTGAGTGTCCAATTGATGTATGTGTCGATGTCGGACGCAAACCTGAAATGACCACCCGGTTCTAAAACACGGGCGATCCGGTCAAGGTTCTTGTGATTAACAAACCTTCGTTTCCAATGACGAGTCTTAGGCCATGGATCCGGGTAGAGCAGGTCGACTCGGCTGACTTGGCCCTCAGGTAGCCAGTCAAGCAACTCTGTCGCGTCATCATCGTACAATCGGATGTTTTGAATTTGGTTCTCGTTTATGGCTGTAAGGGCTTTAGCCATCGAATTCACAAAGGGCTCAACGCCGATGTGCCCAATGGAAGGATGAGTTTTGCTTTGATGAATTAGATGCTCACCACCACCAAAGCCAATCTCCAGAACTATGGATTGGATAGCGCCAGTAAAACAGTCTGCTAAAACCGCAGGCGAGGTGGTATCAGTTGAAAGCTTGAGTGTAGGTAGATGCGTATCAAAAAGCTTCTGCTGTCGAGTTGACAGTGATTTTGATTTGCGCCGCCCGAAAAAAGCTTCCGAACGGCGTTGTTTGTGCCCTGTGTTTCCATTCGTATCCGACATGTCAATATGATCGAGCGGTAACACTAAACATGAAAATCAAGCAGCGCTTTTAACCGCTTCTTTCAATGCTTTGGTAAGGTCGGTCTTTTCCCATGAGAAATTACCTTTGCGAGTGGATTTGCGACCGAAGTGACCGTAGGCTGCAGTAGCAGCATAAATTGGTTTGTTCAGGTTGAGATGTTTCCGGATTCCTGTTGGGGACAGATCCATTGTTTCACGTATAGCATCCTCAAGGACAGCGTCTTTTACTTTTCCAGTACCAT
>CAWUJF010000469.1:0-3425 GCA_963922405.1 uncultured Hyphomicrobiales bacterium
CACCGCGATTGTTCCGATTAATGTTGATACGGCTGAACCCTTCTTCCTTCAAGATATTAGCAATTTCTTCTTCAGAAACGGGTGCATTGCAGCGGCCAATAACCTCTCTATCAATAATCTGTCCGTATTCATTAAGAGAAACATCCAAACGTTGTTCTTTCAAACAAGCTTCCACACGATATCTGGGAAGACGACCATTGATCACATCAATTCTGTCATATCCTTTATCCTGAAGAAATCGAACGAGGTTCTTCGGATCAAGTGGCGGCTCACATCTGCCAATTCGGCGTTCACTCCGGATTTCTCCAAATCGATTTAATACCAACTCGAACTTTCGATTTTGCAGACAGGCTTCAGCCACATATTTCGGCAACTGCCTGTCTGTGAAAAACACACGGTCATATCCGCGTTGACGCAACTGCTCGGCCACATCAGTGGGTTGCAGGGCATCCTGACAGCGTCCGATATTCCGGTTTTGCTCAATTCTGCCCTGACGGGTAATGATGATCCGGCTGCGTTTTCCATCGCGGCATGCAATCGCCACATAATAACCATTCTGCTCTTCAATCAGGACCCGGTCAAAACCGTTTGCGACGAGATTCTGCCGCACCTGATCTTGCGTCACCTGGTTTCTGCAGTGACCAATCTTCTTCGCACTCTTTACTCTGCGCTTGTTGTCAACTTTCACATCATAACGGATGCCATCCTTGCAGGCTCTTGCATTCGCGGTCTTGAAGCCTTTGCGATAGAGCTCGATCTGACTGTATCCATTATCCACTAGAGTTCGGTTAGCTTCCGCCGAAGATATGCCAATGTTGATGCTGATCTGCGCTCTCGCCGATGTGGAGAGACATAATGCGATCAGGAGAATTGACAGCAAGAACAGCAATTTTCCTGGTTCAAATCTATATAATCTCATAATCGCACTTCCTCCCAGTTCAATTATTCCCTTAGGGAACTATAATTGAAAAGCCCGCTTAGACAAATCGTTTTGGTAAAATTCTCAAGAAGAAGCTGGCACTTCTCATTTTTCCTAACTAAAGTCCCGAAAACCAAAATATCAAAGCAGGTGTTTTCATGAAAAATATGCGCAAATTCTATATCAATGGCGAATGGGTTGACCCGGTAAACGGCACTGATTTTGAAGTCATTAATCCCTCCAATGAGGAACCATATGCCGTCATCTCATTGGGTGGCGTTGAGGATGCAGAAGCAGCAATTTCTGCTGCCAAGTCCGCTTTTCCATCCTGGAGCAAGTCTTCAAAAGCTGAACGCATTGAACTTGTTGAGCAGATTTTCGACATTTACATGAAAAGATCTGATGAGATGGGTGAAACCATATCCGAAGAAATGGGTGCGCCGGTTGATATGGCAAAGCTTCAGCAATCAGGTGCGGGTTCAGGCCATATCAAGGCATTCATCCATGCCTTGAAAAGCTATGAGTTCGAGAGAGAATTGCGTCCTAACACACCCAACGACCGTATAATCCACGAACCAATCGGTGTATGTGGCCTGATCACACCGTGGAACTGGCCAATGAATCAGATTGCCCTCAAGGTCATTCCTGCAATTGCAACAGGGTGTACATCCATATTGAAACCATCAGAGCAATCTCCTCTTTCAGGTATGTTGTTCACCGAAATTCTCCATGAAGCCGGAGTACCTGCCGGTGTCTACAATCTGGTCAATGGTGACGGACCGGGCGTCGGCACTACACTTTCCGGTCATAAGGACGTGGATATGATCTCATTCACCGGTTCGACACGTGCAGGAACAGCAATAACCAAGAATGCCGCTGACACATTGAAACGGGTATCCCTTGAACTGGGCGGTAAAGGTGCAAACATCATATTCGCCGATGCCCATGAGAAAGCTGTGAAACAGGGTGTTATTCGCTGTTTCAACAATACCGGACAGTCATGTAACGCCCCTACCCGCATGCTGGTTGAGCGCTCACGCTATGATCAGGCGGTGGAAGAAGCTAAGGCGGCGGCGGAAGCAACCGCTGTTGATCTTGCTTCCAGAGAAGGCCGGCATATCGGACCGTTGGTAAGTCAACTGCAGTTCGATAAGGTTCAAGGCTTGATCGAAGCTGGGATCAAGGAAGATGGTGCACGGCTCGTGGCCGGCGGTCTAGGACGTCCGGAAGGTCTCAACCGTGGTTACTTTGTGAGACCGACGGTGTTTGCAGATTGTAACAATGACATGCGCATTATGCGCGAAGAGATATTTGGTCCGGTACTGTCAATGATGCCATTTGACAGCGAAGAAGAGGCGATTGAAATCGCAAATGCCACGGATTACGGCCTCACCAACTATGTCCAGACCACAGATGCTGAAAAGGCAAATAGAGTGGCACGTCAGTTAAGATCCGGCATGGTTGATATGAACGGCCAAGCACGTTCTGCTGGATCACCCTTTGGCGGATACAAGCAATCCGGCAATGGTCGCGAAGGTGGTGAATGGGGTATGGAGGAATTCCTTGAAGTCAAAGCAATTGGCGGATGGAATCCCGAAGCCTAACCTAGCGCATTCTATCATTTAACAAGCGTCCGGTCCTTGATTGGGCGCTTTTTTCTTGTTTACACAGAAACAAGAATTTATTTATCGCTATAATTCAATACTTTAACCGATTAATCACAGCATCCTCACGCTTGTGTGACCAAATGCACATCGTTCTGGATCACCCCCGGCTATGTTTGTTTCATCGAAGGGCACCAAACAACCCGCCCTGAAACAGAATTTAGATTGGGAAGGTACAGAAAGATGAACACGAACGGTGTTAAGGACGCAGTAAAGAAGACAATGTTGGCAACACTTGCAGTGGCCACATTAGCAACATCAAGCACAGTGATGGGAACACAGGATGCACAAGCTGGAAGCCGTGACTTCTGGGCAGGCGCAGCAGCCGGAGTTGTTACCGGAGCAATCGTAGGATCTCATCATCGCCGTTACCGTGAACCCGATGTGGTCTATGTGGAACGCCGCCCACGTACAGTTTATGTGGAACGTCACTCAAACTACGACCGCCATGTGAGATGGTGTTACGCCAACTACAGAAGTTACGACGAGTACACAGATAGCTTCAAACCTTACAGAGGTCCACGCCGTCGCTGTAACTCACCTTGGAATTAAGAACGGGCCTCACTGCCCTAATTTGGGGACGGCAGAGCGTAGCAAAACCCTTGAAGACCGGTTTAATTGCCCCTAGCCGGCTTTTCAGCAACCCAACATAGCTACGTTCTGCCGAATCCTCAGATCAAAAGCCCCGGTGCCGCTTCCGGGGTTTTTTGATTCAGCCGGATACAAAACGTGTCCCTGCAACACGCAAAAGCGCGCCGAGCAACGCTGGAAAATCAACATTTCAGGGAAATGGTACGGTTGGGAGGAATCGAACCACCGGCCTCCAGAGCCACAATCTGGCG
>CAWUJF010000470.1:0-3422 GCA_963922405.1 uncultured Hyphomicrobiales bacterium
CGCAGCTCTCAACCGGACAGCATCCCCCACCACAACAATGGCTGGCGGTTTGATGTCTGTTTTCTCCAGATCCTCAAGCGAGGCTCCAATGGTAGTCTCCAAAACCCTTTGATTATCGGTCGTTGCATCACACACAAAGGCCATGGGCTGATTGATATCACGTCCCGATTGCAGAAGACGATTGCGGATATTCTCCCAGTGTTTCATCGCCATATACATGACCAACACCGGTGAACCCTTCGACACACTTTCCCAATCTACGGCATCGGGAACCAAACCGCTCGCATCATGTCCAGTGAGAAATGTGACACTGTGGTTGATGTCGCGATGCGTGACTGGAATTCCTGCATAGGCCAATCCACCGATACCGGCAGAGATACCGGGAATGATCCTGAAGGGCACATCGTTCTCGACCAATGTGAGCGCTTCCTCTCCACCACGCCCGAAGACGAAAGGATCCCCACCCTTAAGGCGCAGCACCCGTTTACCCATTCTGGCGAACTCCACCAGACGTAACGAGATGTCTCTCTGCTTCGGAGAAGGTTTGCCACCGCGCTTGCCGGCATAGTGCAATTCTACCCTGTCATTTGAAAGATTCAGGATCTCATCATTCACCAGCGCATCGTAAACAATTACATCCGCCTGTTGAATCGCGTTGATCGCATGCAGGGTCAATAATCCAGGGTCGCCCGGCCCTGCTCCCACAAGCCAAACGTGACCTTTTTCTAACTCCGGCAATCCGGATATGAAATCCTGCTTCTGCATAAGCATAATTTCCCTTATAAAGCAGAAATGAGCAAGGTCGCACGTCACAAAAAACCAAAAAAAACCGTTGATGGTCAAGGGACTACCCTGCGTCGGGGCTGGACGACGGGTGCCTGCGCAACTGCTGCCACAAAATCTGCCTTAAACGCACTTTTGAAGGGTGAATTTATTGATCCGGTCACAATTGGCTTGCCCAAAGGCGACACACCCTCCTTCGCACTCGCCCGTGAGGAAAAAGGTGACGGTTTTGCTCAGGCTGGAATTGTAAAAGATGCAGGCGATGATCCCGATGTGACGCATGGAGCAACTATCATCGCTCATGTGTCGTTCGGAAAAAAAGGAGCAGGTATCACCTTCCATGCAGGAGAAGGTGTTGGCACCGTGACAAAAGCCGGGCTTCCACTGGAAATAGGCGAAGCAGCGATCAATCCCGTCCCCCGTCAATTGATGATTGAAGTGGTTGAAACGCTCTGCGGGGAGCATGGAATTCCAGCTGATATTGAGATCAAGATCTCGGTCCCGGGCGGAGAAAAGATCGCTGAGCGCACATGGAACCCCAGACTTGGGATTTTGGGCGGAATTTCCATTCTGGGAACCACCGGAGTAGTTCACCCCTTCTCGTGTTCTGCCTGGATCCATTCAATTCACAGAGGCATCGATGTGGCAAAAGCCGAGGGCCTCGATCATGTGCTCGGAGCAACAGGTTCCACCTCAGAAACAGCAGCATGTGATATTTATGAGTTTCCCGAAATTGCCATGCTGGACATGGGTGATTTCGTTGGCGGTCTCCTCAAATATCTCCGTAACAACCCAGTTAAGCGGATCACATTGGCTGGTGGATTTGCGAAGTTTTCCAAACTGGCGCAGGGCGCGATGGATCTCCATTCAGGCAGGAGCCAGGTGGACTTTGACTGGTTTGCAGACAGAGTAAAAGATCACGCCAACCAGGAAACTATCGATCGGATTCAATCTGCGAATTCCGCTCTGGAAGTTCTTGAATTGACTCAAGGAATTTCGATTGATTTACCCCAGATTGTAGCTGAAACGGCTCAGTTGAAAGCGCTGGAAATCTTACGCGGCGCACCGGTTGAAGTGGAAGTTATGATTTTTTCCCGCGATGGCAAACAGCTCGCCAGAACAGGGTGGAAGTGATGGAAAAAATTCTTCTTCTGGGGGGCACCAAGGAAGCTGTTGAATTGGCCGGGGAATTGGTGAGCAAAGGCCATACGGTCATCACTTCGCTGGCTGGCAGAACCAAAGAACCCGAACCGGTTGCCGGTGACTTACGCGTCGGCGGCTTCGGCGGTTCCGGAGGTCTGGCGGAATACATTCGCCAAAATGCTATCGACCGGGTAATCGATTGCACCCACCCTTTCGCAAAACAGATTTCTGCCAACGCCGTAGAAGCTGCACGTCTTACTGGCATAAAGCTAGAAACGCGTACTCGGCCTGAATGGGAAAAACAGACAGGTGACAACTGGCAATCGGTTGATAGCCTCGAGGCAGCAAGCCTCGCCATTCCCGCTGGCGCCCGGGTGCTGTTGGCTCTGGGACGCCAGTATCTGGAGAGTTTTTCTAAACGCGATGATGTGTTTTTTATTGTGCGCGTGGTGGATCAACCGGAAAAGGAACCGGACTTGGCGCATTATGAATTGATCGTCGGCAAGCCATCCGCAGACTGGAAACAAGAAAAAGCGCTGCTGCAAAACAAACAGATAACACATATTGTGTGCAGGAATTCCGGTGGCTCCGGAGCCTATGCAAAAATCGAGGCCGCTCGTCATCTGGGATTGCCGGTTATCATGATAGAAAGATAAGTTGAAGCCATGGAAAATCCGCTAAATATCGTGATCGCAGGCGCTGGCAGCATTGGGTGTTTCGTTGGTGGACTTTTGCTCCATAATGGACACAAGGTTTCATTCCTGGCCCGCGAACGCATGAAATCACGGTTGGAAAAAGACGGCCTTAAACTCACATCTTTCGATGGTGTAGATGTGCATCTCCCGGCCTCCGCTCTTAACATTCAAACGGATGAAGCCATTCTGGATTCAGCAGACATCATTATGGTTTGTGTGAAAAGCGCAGCCACCGCAGAAATCGCTGGCACAATTGCCAAACATGCAAAGAGTGATGCAACAATCATTTCCCTGCAGAACGGTATCAACAATGCTCGAGTTCTCGGTGAGAAGCTCCCCGAGTTTGAAACCCTCGGTGGCATGGTTCCCTTCAATGTGGTGCAAATGGGTGATAATCAATTCCATCGCGGCACCAGCGGGCATATTGTCATCGGAAGAGGGAAAACTGATCTGGCTGCTTTATTGACCAGCTCAGAACTTGAGTTCCAGACTGCGGAGGATATGCAGGCTGTACAGTGGGGAAAGCTCCTGATTAACCTCAACAACGCACTGAACGCACTCTCCGGCCTGACGCTGCATGAGCAACTTGGTATCCGTAATTGGCGTTGTTTGCACGCGGATCAAATCAGTGAAGCACTAAATGTTTTCAAAGCTGCGGAAATCAAGGCAACACCTCCAAGTCCCGTTTCCGCTGGCGTTATCCCCTATATTCTCAAGCTTCCAACGCCTTTATTCCGGATCGTGGCGAAGCAGATGCTGAGCATTGATAAATCAGCACGCTCGTCCATGTGGGAAGACCTG
>CAWUJF010000471.1:0-3418 GCA_963922405.1 uncultured Hyphomicrobiales bacterium
ACCCAACAACGCTTCGATCTGAGCTTTTTCGTCAGACAGTTTCTGATGCTCATTGCGGATCTCGATTTCCTCAAGCTTCGCTAGAGAGCGCAAGCGCATGTTGAGAATGGATTCTGCCTGAAGATCCGTGAGTTCAAACCGTGCTATCAATTTTTGCTTCGGCTCATCCTCAAAGCGAATGATGCGAATTACTTCATCAATGTTGAGGTAGGCAATCAGCAATCCATCCAGGATTTCCAATCTGCGCTCGATCTGAGCAAGCCTGAACTTGGAACGGCGAATCAGGACTTCGCGACGATGCTCCAACCATTCCCTCAATACATCGCGCAGAGACATCACTTTGGGAACTTTGCCACCGGAAAGGACATTCATGTTAAGTGATACGCGAGTTTCAAGCTCAGTAAGCTTGAAGAGAGATTCCATCAAAATCTCAGGATCAACGGCACGGGATTTCGGTTCCAGAACTATTCGGATGTCTTCTGCTGATTCATCACGAATGTCATTAAGCAATGGGACCTTCCTATTGAGAAGGAGCTCAGCAACCTTTTCGATCAACCGAGACTTTTGAACCTGATAGGGAATTTCCGTGATGATGATCTGATATCCACCGCGACCTGTGTCTTCCTTCTCCCAGGATGCGCGCAGGCGGAAACTGCCCTTACCTGTTTTATAAGCGTCTATGATCGAGGCTTCATCATCCACCAGCACACCGCCAGTGGGAAAATCTGGTCCTTTTACATAGCTGACCAGTTTTTCAATACCGGCATTAGGATAAGCGATCAGATGAATTGCCGCTTCACAAAGCTCGGCGGCATTATGCGGCGGAATGTTGGTCGCCATACCAACTGCAATACCGGATGAGCCGTTTGCCAACAAATTCGGGAAAGCGCCGGGAAGTACGACCGGTTCTTTATCTTCCTCATTGTAGGTGAGCCTGAAGTCAACAGCGTCCTCATCGATCCCCTCAAGAAGAAGCGTTGCCACATCAGTCATGCGTGCTTCAGTGTATCGATAAGCAGCAGCGTTATCGCCATCGATGTTACCGAAATTTCCTTGACCATCTATAAGTGGATAACGTTGAGCAAAGTCCTGTGCCAAGCGCACAAGCGCGTCATAAACCGCCTGGTCACCATGCGGGTGGAACTTACCAATTACATCACCAACAATCCGCGCGCACTTCTTGAAACCGGTATTGGGATCGAGTTTCAGAACTCGCATGGCGTGCAAAATTCTACGGTGAACCGGTTTTAGTCCATCGCGCACATCAGGAAGCGCTCGCGACATTATGGTCGAGAGCGCATAAGCCATAAATCTTTCTTCGAGGGCGGATTTCAGATCTACCGGTTCGATATCGTTGTCGTCATCCCCGCCTGGTGGAATCAAATCATTTCCCATGATTAGTCGATACCCAACACAACCGCCTGTCGCAAGTCTGAGTTAACAAATACCCCTGAAAACCTTGGTTTACTCACCAAAAAACGTGATGTGACAACATGCACATATTCACAAATTCTTTTCAGTTAGAAGTATGGACAAGGGCGAGGAAACTCAAAGTTGTGGAGGAAAATTATGATGTCGGCAGTGGAAAACTTCTCAGTATTCGAGATGGCCGGAATTGTAGGTGTACTTCTTTATCTCGGTTCTTATGCAGCACTCCAGTTTCAAGTAATCAGTGCTACAGGAATCAAATACCCAATACTTAACTTTCTCGCCGCGAGTGCAGTTCTGATCTCGCTATTTGAAAGTTTCAATTTGTCCTCGGCACTGATCCAGATTTCATGGATTGCCATCAGTGCCTACGGAATTACTAAGCTGGTTTGGATGGGTTCTTCCAACAAATCATCAACAGACAGGGTGGTATAAAAAATCGGTGTAAGGCTTTACCAACCTCCACCGCCACCACCTCCGCCGCCGCCGCCGGATCCTCCACCCGAGAAACCAGATGAGGAGGATTTTGGCGCCGGCATCGCGGATGAAAAACCAGATTGCATGGAACTGCTAAATCCATCCATCGTATCCGACAATCTACCACTGTTAAAATCACTGCCCCTATACCAGCTGGGCGTATAACTTGCTGCCACGGCGCCTGCCGCAACTGCAGCGGCTAACCAGGTTTCAAAGGCTTTAGACCAGGGTTTTTCAACGCCAAGAGCCACCGCATAGGGCAACAAATCTTCATAATGCTGGGTCGAGAAATCAGGTGCACCGGCCATGTTCATCCGATCTTTTTCTGCAAGTGAAAGATAGGTGCGAAGCCCCTCGATCTCATCCATACGCTTTCGCCCAAGTGTGGTTGGCGCACCAAGCAGGAAATAAAACAGAATATTTAGAACGACAACTCCAACCACAATCGTAATCAGAACTGTGTCCACGTCTTCACTCACTATACTTTGGAGCGTCACAAACAAGCCTGTTGTGGATATTCCGAAGGAGAAAAAGCCTATAAATATTAAAGACATCAACTTTCCGATCAGCTTACCCGGACGCAGAAAATTCTTTCCTAAAGATATCAAAAAGCTGGATACAATTGCCGTCAAAAACCCGCCAACTGCCAACACACCGACGGTGCCATCTGAAATCTGACTTTGGATAAGGGTGATGGCCAAAACTGACAGGGAGAGAATTACACCGATAACCACTGCTATGTAATTGTGCTGATAAAACTTGTTCCGGTGTTCTCTTTCCATTGCTGAAGCGAAGGATTCCTGCAGCAACTTAACCTTTGGTCCATTACCACTGGAAACCTCCAGGGAATTGTTCAACCCGAGTTTCACATGCTTGAGAATAGCCGCCTCGCCTACTGGCAGAGATGCCGGAGGATTCTTGTCAGTGGCAGTTATATGCAGTGTATCACTTTGCAAAAATCCACCTTCATCCTTATCCAGAATGACCAACCCTTTTACGGCCAGATTAAGCACAGCAGCGGATATTGCGTCGAAGCCTTTCCCGGCCAATCCCTTGCGGTGGATGTAGTTCACCAACGCTGGTGAGATCCCATCGGGAACATCCCATCTTGGCACAATTGCACCCGAGGGCGGATCCCTGCCAATTCGCCACCATGTAGCAAAATAGTAAAGCATGATTACGATCAGTGACCCAGAACCAAGGATTAGAGATTTATTGTCTTGCCAGAACCAGGCTGATTTCTGTGCTTCGCTTGGTTGGTTTATGGAGCCCTTCGGCATTTTGATCGCCACGCTTAAACCTTCGCGCAGGTTTAATTTGCGGGTTGCTGTAGCGTTCACGGTGTTTGCTGTTGTTGCGCTTGTAATTCTGACTGCCTGCTCTGTCGAACCAACTTTGCCAGTGAAACCAATCACATCTTGAGGCCGGACACCATCCGGAAGAATGAAAACTGCGCTTGCCTTCAGAATCGGAAAATCCCAGAAATTGCCGGTCACATTCCAGAACAGTTCAT
>CAWUJF010000472.1:0-3404 GCA_963922405.1 uncultured Hyphomicrobiales bacterium
GTTGTGCGTCGTCCGGGCGTGAAGGTTCATCTGGCTTTTATCATTGATGAACGGGCACCGGATTGTTCTTTCTTCCTGTGTGAGAGACCCGATGGTCCGCCATCATTTCCTGCTGAAATGACCGATCACGCAAATGGCGCCAAAGCAATTGGACAAGTCACGCTTCACGAACATCTACCTGAAGATTTTCAGTATTATCAGCAATTTGCTTCTGGCGAACGCGAAGTGCGTTCCCATTCGTTCGGTATGGATATTGAACTGCCAAACACGACCCTTTCCACTTATACAGATGCTGGCATGAAAGCCCATTATGGTGTGGAAGGGCTCCCGCAGCGCCGCGGACTTAAAGCAAGAGCCGTTGATGTGACGGTTTCTGATCTTGGCAAGGTTGCCGATCTTCTCAAGAAAAATGGTGTTGAGGCCCGCTCAGTTGGCAAGCGGCTGATCGTGGATCCTGCAGAAGGCCAGGGCGCGATCATCGCATTTGTGGAAGGGTAACCGATGGAAAGCATTTCGCTTAAAGGTTTCGAGATCGCCAATACGGCACCCATGGTTTTGTTCGGGGGTATCAACGTCATTGAATCCCGTGATCTGGCGATGAGAGCGGCTGAGCACTACAAGAAGGTAACGGACGATCTGGGAATTCCCTATGTGTTCAAAGCAAGTTTCGATAAAGCCAACCGTTCGTCCATCCACTCTTTTCGTGGTCCGGGATTGGAAGAAGGCCTGAAGATATTCGAAGAACTGAAAGCTCAGTTTGACGTACCGGTTATATCCGATGTGCATGAACCGGAGCAGGCAAAGACTGCGGCTGAAGTGATCGACATCATCCAGCTTCCCGCATTCCTTGCCCGGCAGACTGATCTTGTGACCGCAATGGCCAAGACCGGTTCGATCATCAATGTGAAGAAACCGCAGTTCCTAAGCCCGCAACAGATGCGTAACATCGTCGACAAGTTTCATGAAAGCGGTAATGAACAGATCATTCTGTGTGAGCGCGGATCCAACTTTGGCTATGACAATCTGGTTGTGGACATGCTTGGTTTCGGTGTGATGAAAAGAGAGTGCAGTAATGCACCTATCATCTTTGACGTGACCCACGCTCTGCAGATGCGTGAAGCAGGCTCTGCAGCTTCAGGTGGCCGACGGGCACAGGTGTTGGACCTGGCAAAGTCAGGGATGGCGGTAGGCCTTGCAGGGCTCTTCCTGGAAGCGCATCCTGATCCCGACAACGCAAAGTGTGATGGCCCCAGTGCTTTGCCTCTGCACTTGCTTGAGCCCTTCCTTGCGCAGGTAAAAGCCGTGGACGACCTCGTTAAGTCTCAACCGGCAGTTCAGGGTCTGGAGCAGTCTTAAGCCACCCAGACACTGATTGGCTGATTTCGTCCTCGTAACTGCACATCACCATGCAGATGGAAGGGTGCTAAAGCTGTTTCCTTATCGAGGACAGATTGATCTACGTTCTTGATTACGTCGTCGCTGACCACGCATTTGCAGCCAATCTTGCGGCTTTCGGCTTCCAATCGTGAAGCCACATTGACGGTGTCACCCACCACGGCAAATTCCAGTCTCCGTTCCGGACCGATGTCGCCAAGGATGACAGTGCCATAGTGAATGCCGATTGAGATTGTCACAGGTTCCTTGCCCTCAACCTCGCGTTTTCGGTTGAACTCCGTATTTGACGCGATGATCTGCTGTGCGCACAAAAGCGCATTTGTTGCATCGCCCGGGCTTTGTTCAGGTCTGCCAAAGGTGGCCATAACCCCATCGCCAATATACTTTTCCAGCGTACCTTCGTGTTCAAAGATCGCCCGTTCCACCAGTGCATGATAGTCCCGCAACAGGCTCATCACGTCTTCAGCGTCGTTGCGCTCTGCATATTTCGTGAACCCAACAATGTCAGTAAACAGTACAGCCACATCCTGACTGCGAACTGCGCCAATGTCATGCTTTGAAGACGCCAGAGCATCCACCATGCTGGAGGGGAAGTAACGCGAAAGATTGGCTCTCTCAGCGGAGATATCTGCCTGTTTCATGATCAGCAGATTTGTTCTGTACCCTTTGATCGCCAGAATTCCTGCAACCAGAATAAACACAACAATTTCTTGTACCCGATTGCCAATGTTGGCGCTTCCCGGTGCCAACATCTCTGTTACCAGTTCAAATCCCGCAAAGGCGTTTTCTGCTTGCTGGTCCAGTTCCGGAATTTCCTTTCCGAAGAGCAGGACCCCAACAAGGCCCAGTGTCCATACGATCGCCACCCAAAGCCCCATGGACCAAACCGTCCTCCAGGAGAAAGCGAGCATTGCTATAGCCAGTATCACGAAGAAATAGATAAAGTTATCAAAGCGATACAGGAGAACCGTCGGGTATTCTTCTTTTAGAAACGGATTGGGCACCACGAAGATAACCGTCAGCAACACCAGATCCAGGAATATCAGTAACAATTCTCTCTTGGAATACCCCACATTGGCATATCGGTATTGCAGCCAGCCTAGCAGAATGAATAAGAAGATAATTGCTTCATAATACAGCACATGGATGTTCGGATTGAGGAACGGCAACATACAGGCGATGATCAGCATCGCGACCGTTCGGGCAATCACCGCGATGCGGTGACCCTCCATTTTCTCAGTTTCCAGCGCTTGTGCCAAAAACGGGTTTTGTTCTGCAAGCTCCATCTCACGGAGCCGCATTTCCCGCATATTTTGGCGAAACTTCATGGGTGACCAATCCATATGTCTTCCCTCATTGATGGCTTAGAATCTATTTAGGTACGATTGGATCAAGTTCAAAATATTTAAGTTGAGATTTAAGAGAAACGGGCAAGCGGACTTTTTAACAGTTTGTTTTCACGCTAATATTTGTGCGACTGCATTGTCGTCAGAACAAGGTTTCTGAGCCAGATATTTCGACCTGAATACTCCGCCCGACGGTGCCAGATAAGATCGAAATTCACATTGGGAGCTGGCAGTGGCGCCGGGCAATAGTCAAGTTCTGACATGGCATGATTGGCCAGATCAATTTGCATGGTGGTGATAAGTTCCGTCCCTTTCATCAATCTGGCAAGGGCGGAGATGTTGGGCGCTTTCAGCCTGATCCTTCGCGACATGGACATAGCAGCCAACGTGTGATCAATCGTACTTTTCGTGAAACCACCGAAATCAAGAACTGCATGATCGGCCTCGCAATAGTCCTCAATAGTCTCCACAGGCCCGCGTTTTTCACTGCAAAAGAAGCAAACCTGCTCAAACGAAAAAATCTCCGTTGAGTTCAACGACCGATCGAGTTCGGTAGGACGGACTGAGATAACTACGTCGACTGTCTGAGAGTCCAGCAGATGTTTAATGTTTTCTCGCGATCCCAGTTCCAGAAATTTCACAGAGGGCAGGACCATGGATTTC
>CAWUJF010000473.1:0-3398 GCA_963922405.1 uncultured Hyphomicrobiales bacterium
AACCTTATGGTCCTCAAGACGGGGTCATGCACACCCTGAAACTGCATGGCATTTCAAATAACATCTTGAACGTGATGATTGAGATACGGAGCGATTTAATCTCTACAAAACAACAACGTAGCAATGTGGCAGACATGTTGCGTGATTGGTTGAACGAAGCCCTTACACGGCTGTGGCAAAACTCGGGTCTAGAGGTAAGCAGCCGATGAATTTTGCCGCTAGATACGTGCACACAGTTGACGCAGTGAACTACAGAATCGGTCGCGTAATGATGTACGGCATATTCATCATGGTCGCGATTCTGCTCTGGTCGTCCATTTCAAAAACATTCTTTGAACCCTCTCTTTGGACCTTGGAAATCGCTCAATTTGCACTGGTCACCTATTACATCATGGGCGGCCCCTACTCCATTCAGCTCGGCTCAAACGTGCGCATGGATCTATTTTACGGTGAGTGGTCAGACATGCGAAAAGCGCAAATCGATGCGATGACTGTTCTGTTTTTGATGTTCTATCTGGGCGTGTTACTTCACGGTGGAATATCGTCCCTCGCCTACTCACTCGGCCACTTCAAAGGTGACACATATTCCTTTTTTGTTGGATTACTCACGGGTTCGGAAAACATCGGTCGCCTTGAGCGAAGCCCCACAGCATGGCGCCCTTTTCTTTGGCCGATCAAAACCATCATGTGCATAGGAATTTTCCTGATGCTTTTGCAGGCTATTTCAGAGCTCATCAAGGATATAGCCCGGATAAGGGGAATTACACTCTGATGTCCCAGGAAATGATCGCTATATTCATGTTTTCAACCATGATGCTCATGCTCTTTACAGGGCAGCGCGTCTTTGGAGCAATCGGCGCAATCGGAGCCATATTCGCTATTGCACTCTGGGGAACTGGCGGATCAGATATTCCGTTTTCAGCCGCCATGAAACTCATGAAATGGTATCCTCTCCTAACGCTGCCCATGTTCATTTTCATGGGGTACATTCTGTCAGAATCCAAACTTGCTGATGATTTGTACAAGATGTTCCATGTTTGGATGGGGCCCGTGCATGGTGGCCTGGCAATCGGCACCATAGGGCTGATGGTTCTGGTATCCGCGATGAACGGCCTGTCGGTGGCCGGAATGGCGATCGGCGCCACTATAGCCTTGCCAGAGCTATTACGACGCAACTACGACAAGCGAATGGTAACCGGAGTGATCCAGGCAGGATCCTCACTTGGCATTCTAGTTCCTCCATCTGTAGTGTTGGTACTCTATGCCATGATCGCGCGTCAGCCAGTGGGCCAATTATGGCTGGCAGGTGTAATACCCGGCCTGATGATGGCAGGGCTTTTCATTCTGTACATCTACATCCGGTGCCGCCTTCAACCGGAACTGGGCCCTGTTCTTCCAAAGTCGGAGCGCAACGTTCCAATGAGCGAAAAGCTGCGCTTGCTCCGTGGAGGATTGCTGCCGCTGATTATTTTCGCAGCCATGATGGTGCCCTTCGTCAATGGATGGACTTCTCTGGTTGAAAGCTCGGCAATCGGAGCGATGACGGCACTATTGGCTGCCATACTCAAAGGCAGGATGACCCGTGAAGTGTTTGAGGTTTCAGTCCGCCAAACCCTCGCCGTATCCTGTATGTTTATGTGGATCATCCTGGCTGCACTGGGCTTTGGCGCCGTCTTCGATGGACTTGGCGCCGTGCGAGCGATCGATAACCTGTTCACAGAGCAGCTCGGTCTCGACCCCTGGGTCATTCTGATCCTGATGCAATTATCGTTTATACTGATGGGCACATTTCTTGACGACACAGCAATGCTCGTAATCGTGGCACCGCTTTATGTGCCGCTCGTCAAAATACTCGGGTTCGACCTCATCTGGTATGGGGTTCTTTACACCATCACCACCCAGATAGCTTATATGACGCCACCCTTTGGCTACAATCTGTTTTTGATGCGGGCAATGGCACCGCCCGAAATTAGCCTCAGGGATATTTATTCTTCAATTTTGCCATTCGTGCTCGTCATGGTTTTCGCACTCAGTTTGATCATGGCGTTTCCGGAAATTGCACTTTGGTTACCCAACTATGTGTACGGCAAATAAACTGGCTTGGAGCAAAGGAGATACAAACCAGAAATTACTTTGAAACAATAAAACAGAAACCAAGGGAGGTCCTTATGACAACCAGACGTAAGTTTATAAAAGGTGCTGCCATTGCTGCACCAGCAGCTGCACTTGCCACACCGGCAATTGCGCAATCGAAGATTAAATGGCGACTGCAAACATACGCAGGAGCGGCGCTTGCTGAACATGTAATCAAGCCTGCAATCGACAGCTTCAACAAGATCGCTGGAGACCAGATGGAAATTGAATTATTCTTCGCGGATCAACTGGTTCCTACCGGAGAATTGTTCAGAGCGATGCAAAAAGGTACGATTGATGCTGTTCAGTCTGACGATGATTCCATGGCATCCCCCACTGAAGTCACTGTTTTTGGTGGTTATTTCCCATTTGGCAGTCGCTACTCGCTGGATGTGCCCGTGTTGTTTAACCAGTACGGATTGAAAGAAATCTGGGAAAAAGAATACGAAGCGGTCGGGGTAAAACACATCTCCGCCGGAGCATGGGACCCTTGTCATTTCGCGACAAAAGACCCGATCAACTCGCTGGAGGATCTCAAGGGGAAACGTGTCTTTACCTTCCCGACTGCTGGTCGTTTCCTCAGCCAGTTCGGCGTCGTTCCGGTTACTCTGCCCTGGGAAGATATTGAAGTGGCGGTGCAGACCGGAGAACTCGATGGCATTGCCTGGTCCGGTATCACAGAGGATTATACAGTCGGCTGGGCTGATGTGACCAACTACTTCCTTACAAACAATATCTCAGGAGCTTGGATCGGTTCATTCTTTGCAAACATGGACCGTTGGAACGAGCTTCCAGACAATCTGAAGGAACTCCTGACAGTCTGCATGGAACAAAGCCACTATTATCGCCAGTGGTGGTATTGGGGCGGAGAAGCAAATCTGCGCGTCAACGGTACCAAGATGAAGCTCACATCTATTCCGGATGAAGAATGGGCTCAGGTGGAAAATGCAGCGGTGAAGTTCTGGGATGAGATCGCTTCGGAATCTCCCACCAAAGCCAAGATCGTCGAGATATTCAGAAAATATAACGAAGACATGCAAAAGGCTGGACGTCCGTATCGTTACGGCTGACGTCTTTCACAAGAAATCAGAAGCAGCGTTTCTACGCTGCTTCTTGTTAAAAGAAAAGGGTTTAAGATGGCCGGTGAATTGTCCTTCGATGAGCTTAAAAAATGCGTCAATGATGGCACCATAGACACAGTTTTAGTTTGTCTTGTTGATATGCAAGGCAGGTTAATGGGCAAGCGTTTTCATGCCCGAAATTTC
>CAWUJF010000474.1:0-3393 GCA_963922405.1 uncultured Hyphomicrobiales bacterium
AGCCGGCTCGCGATTTTTACTAAGCCAGCAATGGCTGTTGTTGGCAGGCGAACAGCCACAATAGCGGTTGGTTTGGCAGTCTGTATTGTTGGTTTATATGCACATACAGCAATAGACAGCCGGTTTCGTTTAATTGATTATCTGAACGACCAATCACAGGTTGGACAGAGTGAAAATTACATAGACAGCCAATACAGTGGAACCACCCCTCTTTTTGCTATCGTAGATATGGATCAAAACCTGAAGCTTGATGATCCCATAAACGAGCAAAGGGTTTATGATACAATCAGCGGAATAGTGGACGGATTTCCATCAGCTTCGTTCTATTCGCTCGCAGATTTTGCGGATGAAGTGAAGAAAGCTGGTGGTAATATCGACGAGAAATTAATCGATGAACTGCCACGTTTTCTCACAAGCCGATTCATCTCAGAAGACAAGAGCCAGGTTCTGGTAACAATATTTTCTTCGGCAAATCTGTCAGCAAGTGAAATCCAGGAGCGGTTGTCTCAGCTAAACATCGCTTTTGAAAAGAGAGGCCTGTCAGAACACGTTAGCATCACCGGTTATCCGGTTCTCTCAGGTGTTGTTGCGCCAAGGCTGATGGATAATCTGCGCATTAGCCTTTTAATAGCGGTGATCCTGTCAATCATTGTGGTTTCGATTGCTTCGGGTTCTTGGCGTATCGGCCTTGCCTGCCTGGTACCCAACCTACTGCCAATTGTGGGAGTGGAAATTATATTATTTGCGGCAGGAATTCCTTTAAACATGTCAATTACTGTCGCACTCACAGTAGCCTTCGGTATTGCGGTAGACGATTCGATACATATGCTTAATCAGTATTTGATCAATAAGCAGGAGCACGATCCCAGTGCAGCGGTTGCGGGTGCTATCAAAGAAGTTACTCCAGCTATCTTCTCTACCACCTTGATTTTATCCGCCGGACTACTCATCATGTGCTTTAGTTCACTGCCGGCAATGTCTGTTTTTGCTGTAGTAGTAATGATGACTCTTGTAATTGCCTTTTTGGCCGACATATTCCAATTACCTGCCTATCTCCTGCTAATGGATGAGAAGCAGTGAAGTAGCAAACTGAAGGATCTGTTATGTTGAGGAAATTCGCATTAGCAACAACGGCTATTCTAGCTCTGACCGTCACTGATACAAAAACGGTTACTCCAGCTAAAGCATCTCCCCAAATTTTTGAAAACCTGTCAGGCAAATGGCGAGGAAGAGGAACCGTGAAAGCGGGGCCGAAGGCAAAAGCTGAAAACATTCGTTGCCGTATGACCGCTAAGCCAAAAGGCAACAGCAGGGTTAACACAAGCGGTAATTGCGCTGTTGGTGGGTTTGTGTTCAGCCTTGGTGGTTTTATTGAACAAAACGGCAGTGTTTACACAGCCTCTATGTTTAGGTCTCTCGCCAACATCAAACAAAACAATTTCTCCGGAAAACGTAGCGGTACAAAGATCAACTTCTCTTTCAATGCAAGAGATCGTCTCTCAAAACAAAACATTAGCGCGAGAATTCTGCTTAACAGTAAAAGCAACAAATCATTTGATGTTCAGATAACAAGAACTGATCCGAAAAGTGGCAAGCTTTTCAAAGTCGGAACAATCAAATTCACACAAAGATAGTTCGATAAAAAAGCCGCTTGAGAGCGGCTTTCTTTTGTTCCTACAATAAGACATCTTTCTGTCGAGCCTTACTCACTGCATCAAAGGCTTTTAGAAGATGCGCATCACGACCATACATATCATTGAAATAATTGACGGACCCATCTTGTTGTGGCCAAGCAGTAAAGTAAGAAACGTAAACCGGAACCTTCACTGAGAGTTTTTCGGTCTCGTTTTTACCTCTGCTGATGCTTGCCGCAATCTGTTTCTTGGTTTTACCCAGAACCGCAGCAGCCATTGCCCGCGGATCATGTAGTCTCACACATCCATGGCTAAATGCACGATGTTGCTTTTTGAAAAGGCTTTTGGCCGGTGTGTCATGCATATAGATGGCATGCTTGTTAGGGAACATGATCTTCAATTCTCCAAGTGCATTCTTGCTACCAGGAGGCTGGCGCACATTGAAGTTTGGATATTCACTGACACCATACCAATCGATCGAGCTTGAAGAGATTTTCTGCCCACTGGCATTGGTGATCTCATACCCCTTTTGATCGAGATACCCCGGATTACCGAGAGATTTTGGTGCAAATTCATTGACGATAATCGAACGAGGCACACCCCAATAAGGATTGTAGACCACATGCTCAATTTCATCATAGAAGAAGTTTGTCTGGTTTGATTTCTTTCCAACAACCACACGCATTGACAGCTCTTCTTTACCATTTGAGATATAGCGCGCTCGGTATTCGGGCTGGTTTATGAACACATGGCGTTTTCCCAGGTCATGTGGGTGCCAGCGCAAACGTTCCATCGCCAGTTTAACCTGCGTGGTCTTTTTATTGGATGATAATCCTGCAAGCTTTGTTGCAGTGTTAGGTCCGATAATCCCATCGGGTCCAAGTCCGGCTTCCCTCTGGTAATCTTTTACAACCTTTTGAATATCCTTTGTATATTCAACACCACCAGCGTAATTTGCGAAAAACTCTTCATACTTTGCAAGCAGGTCATCCGAAGCACGCAACTTGATTGCTGCAACCACATTTGGCAACTCATCATGGGCTCGACCAGGCTTTATGAAAATGTCCGTTCTTAAATCAACCAGATCATCCTTAGCCTCTTCCAGCACTGCCAGCTCCTGTTGGAGAGCAACAAACTTTTCATTGCGTGGATGCATGGATTTCAAACTGTTCGCAGGTAGTCCTCCAAAAAGTACTTTCTCCAATTTCGCACGAGATTGCCCATATTGGACGGGGAAATCATGATATCCACTAAGTCTATTAGGATTTACCGCACCAAAACTTGCATCCATCGCATATCGTAGAGCCATGGCTGAAAGAGCAATCTCTTTCTTGATACGAAGCGCAGCCATTTGTTCTTTGCTGGCATTCAAAGGTGCTGAGATCTCTGGAACCTGGTAATCATTTGATTTCAGTCCAAAACGATCCGCGGCATTCAAAACACTGATCACAGAGCGGGCTTTGGCATTCCAATTCCCTTCCTCGTCAATCCAGTAATATTGCTGCATGTCGGGTTCTGAATAAAAGTCCGAAATTGCCTTTGCTAGGTGCTTCTCCACTTTAAGAGGCTGCTTTCCTGCAAGGCTAATGTCATTAGTCAACCTTGAAACATTCAGACTACCCGTTGTCGGCAGACCATCTTCGCTCACCACACTATCTGCAAGTGCGAATTCAACTGGCGCAGCAATCAATACAATCGGCGCACGTTTTGTCACCCTGTAGGTGTATTTTTTGCTGGTTTTGACTTTGGGACGTTTTTT
>CAWUJF010000475.1:0-3389 GCA_963922405.1 uncultured Hyphomicrobiales bacterium
GCACCGTGTTTCACGAGTTTGGTCATGCGCTGCACGGTCTGTTCGCAGACGTGGAGTATCCGTTCATCTCTGGCACCTCGGTCGCGCGGGACTTTGTGGAGCTACCCAGCCAGCTTTATGAGCATTGGTTGGGTGAAGATGAAATCCTGGAAAAATATGCCGTTCACTACAAAACCGGTGAACCCATGCCACGGGATCTGGTTGAAAGGCTGAAAGCAGCTGAAAACTTCAATCAGGGCTTTGCCACTGTGGAATATACAGCTTCTGCCCTGGTTGATCTGGAACTTCACACCATGCCGGCAGACGACGCACAGGATATTCTGGCAATTGAAGGAAACATTCTTGAGAAGATCGGAATGCCTTCTGAAATCACCATGCGCCATCGCACACCGCACTTTGCGCATGTGTTTTCCGGTGATGGATACTCAGCCGGTTACTATTCTTACATGTGGTCTGAAGTGATGGATGCAGACGCGTTCGAAGCGTTCAAGGAGCAGGGGGATGCGTTTGATGCAGAAACAGCAACCCGCCTGCGGGACTTTATCTATTCCACAGGCGGGAGCCGTGATCCTAGCGAACTCTATGTGGAGTTCCGCGGTAAAATGCCAGAGATCGACGCGCTTCTTAAAGGCCGGGGCCTGAAAGACGCAGCGTAACGTTAAGGCTGATTAGTGAACCGGACATAAGGAACCGGTTGCTCAAAATCACCGAAACGCTCTTTGGCATCTTCATCAGAAACAGCCGGGGTGATAATTACTTTGTCACCCTGCTGCCATTGCGCAGGTGTTGCCACCTGATGTTGGGCAGTGAGCTGCATTGAATCGATTACCCGCAGGATTTCATCGAAATTACGGCCTGTGGTCATCGGGTAGGTGAGGATCAGCTTGATCTTCTTGTCCGGTCCCACGATGAAAACAGAGCGCACAGTCGCATTGTCCGCTGGAGTACGGCCTTCAGATGTGTCACCCGCTTCTGCCGGAAGCATGCCATACAGTTTGGCCACTTTCAGTTCAGGGTCACCGATCATAGGATATTCAACATTTTTCCCGGTCACAACCTGAATATCCTCTTTCCATTTATGGTGGTTCTCCACCGGATCAACGGAAATACCGATCACCTTCGTATTGCGTTTGGCGAATTCATTCTCCAGCCCCGCCATATAACCAAGCTCTGTGGTGCAAACCGGCGTGAAGTCTTTCGGGTGAGAGAAAATCACCGCCCAACCATCACCGATCCAGTCATGGAAATTGATCTCACCAGCAGTGGTGTCGGCTGTAAAATTGGGGGCATCATCATTGATACGTAGGGACATGGGGCGTTCTCCTCGGTTCGTGTTTTATATTATTATGAAGCAACTAAGTGTGAAAGGAATATGGCTTTCACGGAGAGCTATCTACTCGATTACCATAGCACAATGGCCTTCCTCGACCACATCTTCTTCTGCAATATTTAATTTTGTGACTGTGCCTGAAACCGGCGCTTCATAGGGCATCTCCATTTTCATCACTTCCATGATGAAAAGCTCCTGACCTTCGCTGACGGATTGGCCTTCGCTGACCAGCAATTTCCAGACAGAACCGCCTGTTTCCAGTTTGATCTCAGTTGCCATTGCGTCCTCTTAATTCAACTTGTCTTGTTTCAGGGTCTTGCCGGAAAGCCCGTTTGTCCCAGTAAGGGTGGTAGAAGGGGCTGGATACGGTCAATCCAGCGGCAAAGCATCGGTCTGGTCTCCCGCGGGTCTATCAATTCATGGATAGAGAAAGACTCAGACCGGGGGAAGGGAGATTGTTTTGCTGCCAGTTGTTCTTCCAGTTCGCGCCGCTTTGCCTCCGGGTCCTCGGCCGCTGCGATTTCCCGGTGAAACGCCACCGCCACACCACCTTCCACGGGCAGTGGGCCGGTTTCCGCAGAAGGCCAGGCGAGTACATAGCCTTCCGGCCCATAATGAGCAGCCTGTGCCACTCCGAAGGACCGGCGGATCATGATTGAGGCCCAGGGCACTTTGCTCATGGCAGCGGTAAGAACCGCATTGGCTCCATGGCGAATGGTGGCAGCCCGTTCCGCTTGTGAACCGATCATGAAGCCGGGTTCATCCACGAAACTCAAGATCGGCAGATGAAACGTTTCGCAGAGTTCAAGGAACCGGCGAACCTTTTGCGCACCATCGGCGGTCATGGATCCGGCCAGGTAACGGCCATCATTGGCCCATACGCCCACCGGTTGCCCGTTCATGGTGGCAAGCCCGGTGATCTGGCTGCGGCCATAGCCTTTGCCAATTTCAAAAAATGATTCCAGATCGAGAACGAGACCGAGCAATTTGCGCATATCAAAGGCACGCCTGCGGTCTTTGGGAACGATCTCGAGCAATGCTTCTTCGCGCCGCTCCACCTGGTCAGCACAGGGTTGGACGGGTGCCAGTTCCCACACATTGGCGGGCAGATAACTCAGAAACTGACGGATCTGCTGCAGGCTGTCTTTTTCATCCTCGCCCGCATTGTCCACCGTGCCGTTTTTACAGTGCACGTCGGCGCCACCCAGTTCTTCCTTGGTTTTCTTCTCTCCCATGGCCCGTTGCACAACGGCTGGTCCCGCAACCAGGATTTGTGCTGTGGAGCGGGACATGATGGAGAAATGCGATGCTACCAACCGCCCGGCAGGCATGCCGGCAACGGCACCGAGCGCTGCTGAAGCTACAGGAACACTCGCCATGGCTTCTGCCACAGAGCGGAAGCGGGACATTTCATATACGGGCGCGCTCAGGCTTTTTGTCTTGGGCGATCCAACGCTGCCACCAGCCCCTTCATGCAGTCGGATGAGCGGCAGGCGGTACTGCACAGCCAATTGTTCGGTATAGACGCTCTTTCGCAATCCAGCCGCTGTGGGAGACCCACCTTTGAGGGTGAAATCCTCGCCACCCACGACGCATCTGCGTCCATTGATCTTGCCAAACCCCAACACATAATTGGCTGGAGAGAAGTCCGTAATCTGGCCGTTTTCATCCAACTCAGCTTCGCCTGCTCCCATGCCCAGTTCTTCAAAGGAACCGTCATCCAGCAGTACGTCAATGCGCTCACGGATGGTGAGTTTACCCTTGTTGTGATGTTTTGAAATTGCTTCCGGGCCGCCCTGTTGTTTGGCGAGCTCACGGCGTTCATAGATTTGATCGACTTCACTTTTCCAGCTCATCGCGAAAGATTAGTCCAGCCAATCCCGGGTGGCAATCGCCCTTATCACACTTTTGAGGCATGTGGATAAGAAAATTGTTAAGGTGTTGAAATCATTGCAAATGTGAAAAATCATATCCCCGCATGTTTGAGTGCAAGTATTATCCACCCATCGCCTGTTCATTGAACCCGCCGTGAATTGACACACCACACAGGGTTCGCTGC
>CAWUJF010000476.1:0-3379 GCA_963922405.1 uncultured Hyphomicrobiales bacterium
GTACTTCAACTACTTTTTCAGTAGGCACCATCACAGCCTCGAACAAATGCTCGAGCCCTTTTTGCCTGACTTGCTCTTCAATTGATTCCGCCACCTTCTTTTCGAAATTCGAGTAAGCGTGAACTATGTACCAGCGGTGCGCCATTTATTTCTATTTCCTCGTGTCTTGGGAGAGTCTGCTGATGGATTACCCACCCAAGCTCAGTAGCAGCCCTACAAACCAGCTAAGTCCTTGATCAAGAAAAAAGAAAAAGATACCGGCCAAAGCAACCATGATGAATACCATAATAGAGCTGACAACGGTCTCACGCCGTGTCGGCCAGGTAACCTTTGATATTTCCGTGCGCACTTGCTGCAGGAAGGTAAATGGATTTGTGCGTTGGGCCATAAACTGCGCCTGAAGTCTGGACTAATATTAACTGTTTGAATTTAAAGGAAATGCGAAACAATGCATCCGTAAACGCTTCCCTTAAGAACACAAATATAGGCATGCAGGACGGACTTATCCACCTTGCATGCCGTTTATTTGTTAGGTGGTGTTTATACCTTGTTCATTAAAAGCGCAAGCGTTTAGTTGAAAGATTTAAAGGGTTCTCGGCCTGTCGATCCTTCCTGTTGTTATTTTTTGGCTGTAACCTGTCAAATTGATTGGGTATACATCTAGTTTCATATATGACCGGAGGTTGCACCATGTCCCAAAAATTTGCTCTCAACGATTGGTTCAGCTGGCTGAAGAAAACAGTTCTTGGGTCCGTCTTGTGCGCTTCTTTAGCGTCTCCTGCTATCAGTCAGGATGTGGCAGATACTGTCGCCCCGGAATTCAGTTCCGGGATATCCGAGAAAGAACTGGTCAAAACAAAAAAGCAAATGGTTGTAGCGGCCAACCCTTACGCCAGTGAAGCAGGTAATAACATCCTGAACCAGGGCGGCAATGCAATTGATGCCATGGTTGCAGTTCAATTGGTTCTTGGGCTGGTGGAACCACAATCTTCCGGCCTGGGTGGCGGTGCATTTCTTGTCTATTATGATGCAGAAAAAGGAGAACTCACCACTTATGACGGTCGTGAAACTGCCCCAAAAGCTGCAACGGGTGATATGTTTCTCGATGAAAGTGGCAATCCGCTTGGATTTTTTGATGCGGTGATCGGCGGCCGTTCCGTGGGGACACCGGGAACTGTTGCCCTTCTTTACGATCTTCATCTCAAATACGGGAAGCTGCAATGGCAGACGGTCTTCGCTCCAGCAATCAAACTCGCAGAACAAGGTTTTGTCGTTTCCCCTCGCCTACACAGCTCAATCACTCGATCAGCGGAGAGCCTTTTTAAATACACCAAGACGCGGGAGTATTTCCTGAGCGAAGAAGGTGTACCGCTTTTTGTGGGAACCAAGATCATCAATAAGGAATACGCCAATACGCTAAAATCAATCGTATTGGGCGGACGCGATGCGTTTTACAAAGGCGAAATGGCACAACGCATTGTGGATACGGTTCAAAATGCTGAGGGTAATCCCGGTCGTTTGGCCCTTGAGGACCTGGCCGACTACAAAGTGATTGAGAGAGAACCTGTTTGCTACCGGTATCGGGGATATGACGTGTGCGGCATGGGTCCGCCTTCTTCTGGTGCCATTTCAGTTGGCCAGACTCTAGGTCTCCTGGAAGCTTATGATTTGAAAGCCTACGGCCCGGGAAGTCTGGAAAGCTGGCGCCTAATCGGTGATGCAACACGTCTGGCCTTTGCTGACAGAGGTAAATTCATTGCTGATACCGATTTTATCAAAATGCCTAAGGGTCTTCTGAACCGATCTTATGTTTGGGACCGTTCACAATCGCTCATCAGTGAAGAAGCTCTAACGCCGGATGATGTGTTCCCGGGTAATCCGCCATTTGATCACAGTTTCAACTACGCACCAGACAATTCTCTGGAACTGCCGTCCACCAGCCACTTCTCAATAGTAGATGGCGATGGGAACGTAGTTTCCATGACCACAACAATCGAGAACGGATTTGGGTCACGTTTAATGGTTGGAGGATTTTTGTTGAACAATGAATTGACAGACTTCTCATTCGTTCCAGAGGTTGAAGGACAACCCGTTGCAAATCGTATTGAAGCTGGCAAGCGTCCTCGATCGTCCATGGCTCCCACAATCATCTTGAAAGATGGCAAGCCCGTGCTCGCCATAGGTTCACCGGGCGGGAGCAGTATCATTCCCTATGTGGCGAAAACCATAATCGCCTGGATTGATTGGGATATGGATATTCAGCAAGCAATCGAACTGCCACACTTGGTAAACAAGTGGGGGAGATATGATCTTGAAAAGGGAACCGCAGCTGAAAAGTTTGAAGCCCCCCTCACCGGTTTGGGCTTTGTTACCGAAATCCGGGAGCTGAACTCAGGGCTGCATGGCATTGAAATTACAGCTGATGGACTGGAGGGTGGTTCTGATCCAAGGCGTGAAGGAGTTGCAATCGGAAACTAGATTTCAATCTAGTTTCGTATCATCCGCTTCATGTTTTCGATCAGACGCTTCTGCTCTTGATCGTGTTGTTCAATTTCACGCAGGTACTCACCGGCTTCTTCCTGATTCAAGCGTGCAGCAATAACTGCCATCATGCTTTCGCTGGCACCTGAGAGTTGTTCTACTCTGGCAATCATTCGCGCTTTTGTGCACAGCGCTTCAGACGGTGGAAACTCAATTTCACTAGCGGGACGGATCATAGATTTTTCCTGCAAATTATTACCAGACACGAACGTTACCCCAATTGTTTGAAGTTGTGATCCAGAGTGTCGAAACAGGGTTAAAAAAGCATTTATTTTGCAGGAATTTATCGGGACTATGCAATTATAGGCTGCCGTGATAAATCGAAGTTCTTGAATTTAAAAGGAAAGACTGTGGCAGAAAAGAAACTGGCATTTCTTGCAAGCGAAACTGATGAGGCACAGGCAGCGCTTGAAAAGCTAATTGCTATCTACGGTAATACGCGCCCGGCTGATGCTGATGCTTTGATCGCACTGGGTGGCGATGGTTTTATGCTTCAGACCCAACACCAGTTCATGAACTCCGGCAAACCTATTTACGGCATGAACAAGGGCACAATCGGCTTTCTTATGAATGAATACAAGACAGATAATCTGCGTCAGAGGATAGAAAGAGCTGTAAAGAGCAAAATCCGGCCACTCAAAATGACAGTTATCGATATGCTGGGAGAGATACACTCAGCGATGGCAATCAACGAGGTTTCCCTGTTACGTCAATCTTATCAGGCAGCGAGTTTGACAATTAAGATCGATGATAAAACCAGGCTGGATCAGCTGATTTGTGACGGGATACTGGTTGCCACACCAGCTGGATCAACAGCTTACAACTTATCCGCTCATGG
>CAWUJF010000477.1:0-3375 GCA_963922405.1 uncultured Hyphomicrobiales bacterium
GCAGTACACCTGCCTTTTGGGATTCAGAACCCGTGTTCACCTGTACGAACAATTTCAGCTGCTTGCCCTGCTTTTGCATCTCATTGGATATTGTGCGGGCAATTTTTTCGCGATCAACCGTCTGAATGCAATCAAAGAGCTCAACGGCATCAGCTGTCTTATTGCTTTGAAGGGGGCCGATCAGGTGCAACTCAATATCATCCGCCATCTCACGCAGACCGGGCCACTTCCCCTGTGCTTCCTGGACTCTGTTTTCCCCGAACACCCGCGCACCTTCTGTGATCAATGGAGCAATTGTTTCAGCGTCAAAAGTCTTCGAAACAACCACGAGTTGGGGTGGTTTGACCTTGTGTTTTGCCGCGTGCAGGTCGAGTTCTTTAAGAATGTTGCGGTAATTTTCTGTCACAGACATCAATATCATGATTCCCAGGTTGATTCTTCGCCCAATTTCTGGTGAAGGTCTTGGCTATTATCTATTACAAATCAATGTGCTTTCAAACAGAAACAAGACAATGACACAAGAACGCTACAACCCACGCGAAACCGAACCCCATTGGCAAAAGGTATGGGATGAAAAAAAGCTGTTTGAAACAGATACCCACAGCAGCACTGACAAGCCAGCTTATTATGTGCTTGAGATGTTTCCCTATCCATCAGGCCGGATCCATATGGGCCATGTGCGCTACTACGCGATGGGAGATGTGATCGCACGCTACAAGCGCGCCAAAGGATTTGAAGTGCTTCATCCCATGGGTTGGGATGCATTTGGTCTTGCGGCAGAAAACGCTGCCATGGAACGCAAAATTCACCCGAAAAGCTGGACCTACGACAACATTGCTGCCATGCGCAAGCAGTTGAAAAGCATGGGTCTTTCCATCGACTGGGCTCGTGAATTCGCCACTTGCGATGTGGAGTACTACACCCAGCAGCAAAAAATGTTCCTGGATTTTCTCGAAGCAGGATTGATCTACCGGAAAAACGCCAAGGTAAACTGGGACCCGGTGGATATGACTGTGCTTGCCAATGAGCAGGTTATCGACGGTAAGGGCTGGCGCTCAGGCGCGGAAGTGGAACAGCGCGAACTCACTCAATGGTTCTTCAAGATTTCGGACTTTGCTGACGAACTGCTCGAGGCAATTGACGATCTTGATGAATGGCCGGCCAAGGTGAAACTGATGCAGGCCAACTGGATCGGCAAAAGCCGTGGCCTTCAAATGAAATTCCATCTGTCAGAGCCAGCCGCAGGCTTCGACAGTTTTGAAATATACACGACCAGGCCTGATACCCTTGCCGGTGCAAGTTTCATGGCGATTGCGCCTGAGCATCCGCTGGCGATCGAACTCGCCAGGGAAAACGCTGAACTGGCTGAGTTCAACAAGGAAGTGAGAAAATCCGGGACCTCCGCCGAGGAATTGGAAACTGCTGAAAAGCAGGGCTTTGACACTGGCCTCACTGTGAAACATCCACTGTATGAAGATCGAACCTTGCCCGTTTATGTGGCAAACTTCATTTTGATGGATTACGGAACCGGCGCCATTTTTGGATGTCCGGCACACGATCAACGAGACCATGATTTCGCGACAAAATATGGCTTGCCTATTATCGCTACCTTTGTCCCAGAATCTTACGATGAAGATCCAGATCAATTTGTCGCGTCAGAACCGTTCGTTCCATTGAAGAGTGAAGTCGTGAAATGGATCAATCAGCCAGCCGGAGTGGATGTTGCTGATGGCCAAAAAGCTATTGATTCCACGATTGACTGGGCAGAGGAAAAAGATCTGGGCCAGGGCCAGGTACAATTCCGCCTCAGGGATTGGGGCCTGTCTCGCCAGCGCTATTGGGGCTGCCCGATTCCAGTGGTCCATTGTGACGATTGTGGTCTTGTCCCCGAGAAACAAGAAAACCTTCCCGTACAACTTCCAGAAGACGTTACATTTGATGTACCAGGAAACCCGCTCGACCGCCATCCGACCTGGCGTGATGTGCCATGTCCGAAATGCGGTAAACCTGCGAAACGTGAAACCGATACCATGGACACTTTCGTGGATTCTTCCTGGTATTTTGCCCGCTTCATCACACCAAACAGTGAAACACCCACTGAACCAGAAGTGGTGGATCGTTGGTTGCCGGTTGACCAATATATTGGCGGTATTGAGCATGCGATCTTGCATTTGCTCTATTCCCGCTTCTTCTCACGCGCCATGTCCATCGCCGGACACATGAACATCAAGGAGCCGTTCAAGGGCATGTTTACCCAGGGCATGGTGGTTCATGAAACTTACGGCAACCACAAAATGGGTTGGTTTCAGCCTTCTGAGCTTAATATCGAGGATACTGAAGGTGTGAGAAAAGCCTTCCGGTTGGACAATGGAGATGAGGTTCCGATCGGCGGTATTGAGAAAATGTCCAAATCAAAGCGCAATGTGGTTGACCCGGATGAAATCATCGCGACTTACGGCGCTGATACCGCGAGATGGTTCATGCTGTCTGATTCGCCGCCCGACCGGGATGTGGAGTGGACTGACGCAGGCGCAGAAGGTGCTCACCGCTTTATTCAGCGTGTCTGGAGGCTCGTAACCACCTGGTCAGAAAAGGTAAAAGACACGCCTTCTCCCACTGAAGTTAAAGATGGCGAAGCCTTGGCAATCAGAAAATCAGTACATAAGGCATTGAAAGCGGTTGGTGAGGACATCGAGCGCCTTGGCTTTAACCGTGCAATCGCCCGTCTTTATGAACTGCTGAATACACTTGCAGCAGCTGGTAAAAAAGAAGATGGCCCAATGGTAAATGTGGCAGTCAAGGAAGGTATTAACGTCTTTATTCAGTGCATTTCGCCTGTAATGCCCCATTTGGCAGAAAGTTGTTGGCAGGAAATGGGTAATGAAGGCCTGGTTTCGGAGCAATCATGGCCCGAATTTGAGCCTGCATTGGCTGTCGATGACACGATCGTCATGCCAATTCAGGTAAACGGTAAAAAACGTGCCGATATCGAAGTTAACCCAGATGCCACTCCGGATGAAATAGAGGCTGCCACTTTGGCGTTGGATGTGATAATAAAACATCTTGATGGCAAAGAGCCGAAAAAAATTATTGTTGTTCCGAAGAGAATTGTGAATGTTGTTGTCTGATAAATTTCAATCGATGATAAACATCAAACCATTCAGATTTTTGGCGTTAGGGCTGGTTTTGATCCTTTCGGCCTGTCAGTTTCAACCGCTCCACGGCAACACCTCTGTGGTGAACGGAAGCACTGACCTTTCTGCCGTCGAAGTTTCTCAGGTAAACACAAGGGTAGCGCAACAACTTCGCAACCATCTTGTTTTTCTTATGACGGGTGGATTTCCAAGCGATCAGAAAAGCTATGAAGCTAAGCTT
>CAWUJF010000478.1:0-3340 GCA_963922405.1 uncultured Hyphomicrobiales bacterium
AGCGGCAGATCTATCAACTTTCGTTGTATCTTTGCCAGAGAAGGCACCACCGCCATGCGGTGCAGCACCCCCATAGGTATCCACGATGATTTTACGGCCAGTCAAACCCGCATCGCCATCTGGTCCACCAATTACGAATTTTCCTGTGGGATTAATGTACCAGTCACAATCAGCCGCTATGGGAAGATTGCCGCCCAGAGCATCATGTATGTATGGCTCAATCACTTGGCGAACTTTTGCAGAATCCCAACTTTCATCCAAATGCTGTGTGGAAACGACTATACCTGTAACTTCGGCAGGGTTTCCATCTTCGTAGCGTACAGTAATCTGTGACTTCGCATCTGGGCCCAGCTTTGCTGCATCGCCTTCACCGCTTTTTCGGGCTGCAGCCATCAGTTCCAGGATTTTGTGGCTGTAGTAGATCGGCGCCGGCATCAGGTCAGGTGTTTCTGTGCAGGCGTAACCGAACATTATCCCCTGGTCACCCGCACCTTCTTCCCCTTGTTTGTCGGCTGCATTATCCACTCCCTGAGCAATGTCAGCAGATTGAGCATGGAGAAGAACGTCAACTTTTGCAGTCTTCCAATGAAATCCGTCTTGTTCGTATCCGATATCTCTGATCGCTCTTCGCGCCGCTGAACGGAACCGCCCCGGTGCAATTACCGGATTTCCAGAAGTGTCTTTTACAACATTCCCGCTCTTGTCTTTCTTAAAGAAAGTTTCCGGCACACGAACTTCACCAGCAATTACAACTCTGTTTGTTGTGGTTAGGGTTTCAGCGGCTACTCTAACAGTCCAAGGATCAACGCCCGTTTTAATTGCTTCCTTATAAACCAGATCAACTATTTCATCTGAAATACGGTCACAAACCTTATCTGGATGTCCCTCTGATACTGACTCACTAGTGAAGTGATAATTTTGTCTCGCCATAAATTTTTCTCCAGGATGCGTTTAAGCACAGACGTCTATTTTGAACACCTGCTTATCGTCATCTTGGTGTCAAAGGTCAAGACTTTACTTGGGGAAAGCATACACAACTGCAACCGTTAAAAAGTTGCAACATCAGTCCTCAGAAAGTGATCGCACCAGATCAATTATTTTTTTGCGGACCTGCGGGTCTTTTATCTTAGAAAACGCAGCATTCAACTGGATACCTTCTGGGCTGGATAGGAAGTCCACGATGTAGTCAGATGTATTATTTTCAGCAAATCCAGATGAGCCCTCCGCGTGTGAACCAGGAGCATCCTCAAAGAAGAAAGAAATAGGTGTCTTGAGCACCGCCGAAATTTGTTGCAGCCTACTGGCCCCAATCCGGTTCGCGCCCTTTTCATATTTTTGAACTTGTTGAAATGTAACTCCCAGACTCTCGCCAAGTTTTTCCTGACTTAGTCCAAGCATATTCCGCCTTAACCGCACTCTGCTACCCACGTGTACATCGATCGGATTTGGCTTCTTTTGTTTCAATGCCATGTTAAAAGATACCGCCATAATGCATCCGGTTTCACAAAGCCCCACTTAAGCATTGCAAAACACAGATTAAATCCAGCCTAAAGAGAGTCGTAGCAGACATTTGCCTTCATTTCAAAAAAACAATTTTGCTGACTCACCAAAAAAATAGAAATGTATTGCTGCTGCATATAAACAGATCGGGATTTTAACAAATTTAATATCCGAGGTGGGTTTTTATTAAAATAGTATTGTTCGTCAGTGGCTTGTTCTCAATCGAAAGGAGAATAAACCCAGAATGAAAAAGCCTGAAAGGATCATCCAAAACAATTGTTTTCCGTGATTCATGAAGATGGTTTGCTCGACTGCCTTGGGTAACGGAGCATCCACAGCACCTCTTTCGCCCAAGTCCAACCGAACCTGTGTAAACCCATAGGGATCATAAACTCCAGAGACACCGGTATTTGCAACGCGCACGACTGGCAGTCCTTCTTCCACAGCTCTTAACACTGAAAAACGTTCATGCTGATAGGGGCCTGGTGTATTACCAAACCAGGCGTCATTAGTGAGATTGATTATCCATCCGGGTCGCTGTGTTTCATTCCATAAGGTTCCGGAGAAAATGATCTCATAGCAAATGAGGGGTAAAAAAGCTGGCCCAACATTTGTCGACAGCAGTTTACGAGAGCTTCCTGCTGTGAAACCACCCTGCAATTTTGTCAGTTGTTGAATTCCGAAGGATTCTGCCAAATTCTGAAAAGGTAAATACTCACCAAACGGTACCAGATGAACCTTATCTGCAGCTGAGACTATTTCACCAGCATCATTGATCACATACACCGAATTGAACACAAAATCATCGCGACTGCCTGAGGAAGTTTCATAGCGAGCGGCACCAGTTATGAGCATTGTGTTTTCCGGCAACATTGACGCGATACCTGCAAGCACATCTCGCCGGTTGGTAAGGAAAAACGGAAACGAGGATTCAGGCCAAATCACATGAGTAATTTCCGAAAGGCCTTCTTTTCTGGTCTGGCTTTCTGACGTTGAGACATCCATCAATGTTCTGATGACCTCTGCCTCTTTTTCCTTATCGAATTTTTCTTCTTGAGGAATGGCAGGTTGGACTAATCGGAGAGTAACATTTTCTACTCGTTCAACTGGTTCACTAGGGATGCGCCATATGCCGTATCCCAAATGAGTTGTAGCAAGAATGAAAGCAAGGAAAAACACTCTCTTGCGACCTGTTGAACGGTAATCTTCACTTGGAACAAAGGTTGCCAGTATTGAAAAAATGAAAACAGCAAAACCAGTCATGCCATATAAACCGACAACTGAGGCTGACTGCATTGATACCGGTGTAATGTAAACGGCGTAACTTATAGCGTTCCACGGGAAACCGGTCGCAACAAATCCTCGAAGATATTCAAACAGCATAAAGCAAGCGGCAATTACAAACAGCCGACAGAAACTCTCGCTGACCCACATCAATCGAGCGAGTGCGGTTGCCAAACCCCAGAAAAATGCGAGCAGGATCGGTAGCGCCACTACGGCAATTGGCAGCGCCCATGCAAATGATTCTGCTTCCACAAGGAATGCGTTTCCGATCCACCAAAGACCGGCAAAAAAGTAACCAAACCCAAACGCAAAACCGGGTTTGAAACCATCGATCAATCTTCGCATTATTCCGGAATCAGGTTCACTTGCAACACTGTCCATCAGCCAAACGAGAACAGGAAAGGTCACGAATAGTATTGGAAAGAAATCAAAAGGTGGCATAGCCAGTGCAGAAGCTAAGCCAGCAACAAATGCACAGCCAAAGCGTTGCCAGCCGGTCGTTAAAATGAACCAGCCAGCTATGGATTCAATGTTGGCGATTAGGGAGCGAATGGCG
>CAWUJF010000479.1:0-3313 GCA_963922405.1 uncultured Hyphomicrobiales bacterium
TAATGCCATTCCGTTCATGGCAGCTGCCATAGCATGCTCTCGAATGCCGTAGTGGACGAACCGGCCGTTGTAATTTGCAGCAGTAAAGGGTTCCGTCTGACTTGTTTTGGTATTGTTTGATCCGGTCAAATCTGCCGAACCACCAATTGTTTCAGGGACTGCCTCGTTGATAACTTCAAGGACAGCCTGAGATGATTGTCTTGTGGCCATTTTAGGTTGATCCTTGGCCAGCTTCTTTTTCAACTTGAGAATTGCGTCACCCAGTTCGCCAGGAATATCTCCGCGCATTCGACGCTCAAATTCTCCCTTGAGTTCGGAATCTATGCCGTCAAAGCGTTTTTCCCAGGATTTGTGATCCTTACAACTGTTAAGTCCGGCAATGCGCCAGGCGTCCAAAATGTCTTCAGGCACCTTGAAAGGTTCAGCATCCCAACCGAGCGCTTCACGGGTCAAAGCAATCTCTTCATCACCAAGTGGTGCGCCATGGGCTTTTGCGGTGCCTGAAATATTTGGAGAGCCGAAGCCGATTGTTGTTTTACAGGAGATCAGGGTTGGTTTGTCACTTGCTTGAGCTTTTTCAACTGCTGCAGCTATCTCGTCATGGTTGTGTCCATCCACATGCAAAGTGTTCCAGCCTGATGCCTTGAAGCGGGCAATTTGATCGGTAGAATCTGTTACCGATATCGGTCCGTCGATAGAGATTGAGTTGTTGTCCCAGAAGACAATAAGCTTATGGAGTTTCAGATGGCCAGCAAGTGTCAGTGCTTCCTGGCTGATGCCTTCCATGAGGCACCCATCACCGGCCAGAACGTAGGTGTAATGATCACAAAGCTCATCACCAAACTCTGCGTTCAGCTTGCGCTCAGCCATGGCCATTCCGACCGCATTTGCAAATCCCTGACCTAACGGGCCTGTTGTGGTTTCAATGCCTGCGGCATGCCCATATTCGGGGTGACCGGCTGTTTTTGAACCAAGCTGTCGGAAGTTCTTGATTTGGTCGATGTCAATGTCTTCAAAGCCTAGAAGATACAACAGCGAATACAGAAGCATTGACCCATGCCCGGCTGACAGGACAAATCGGTCACGGTTCGGCCAGTTTGGGTGTTTTGCGTCAAATCGCATAAATTTTGTGAAAAGGACTGTGGCTATGTCTGCGGCTCCCATTGGGAGGCCTGGATGCCCCGAATTGGCTGCCTGAACGGCATCCATTGAGAGAAAACGAATGGCATTGGCCATCTCGTTTGGAATGTTCTTTTTAGTCATGCTTTCTCGCATTATTTAATGAGATTTTTGCTGTCTGCTGATTTATTACCGAGTACCTTCGCAGGCAGGTTAGTCATTTCTGCAAACCCATATCAGGTGCCGCGTGAGAGTCAATGGAAAGGCAATAAACTGGGGAGAAACATCAATATTTGTGATTCACATCCACAAAAAGACGGATTTTGGGTATTCCGCTTGGGGTAAACGTCATGTGTGTATTGACGCAGAGTTTGCGTGAAGCCTAAATTAAAGCCTGTAACTGCTTGTCATTGTTTGATTCGAGGTGTTGCACGGGGAATGGGGCATAGCTTTTTTGTTTTTTGGTGTGAAGTAGCGGTATGTCTGAAAAAAACCTCCTTATTGAAGCGTTCTCACAATTAAATGCGGCCATTGAGACGCTTGAGCAAAGAATTGAAGCAAGATTGGAGCGCGAGTCAGCCCTTGAAGATGCTGAAGCGGAAGTGCAGCGCATGGGTGCTGACCGGGTCCGTTTGGCTGAATCCCTGGATGTGGCGCAAGCGAGATCAGTCCAACTTGAACATGTTAACAAAGAAGTATCCAGACGGCTTGTGGATGCAATGGAATCCATCCGTTCGGTGGTAGACCGCAAAAAGAGCGCCTAAGCGCTGTATGTGGAGGAGTTAGAATGCCCACTGTCAATGTAACAATAAATGGCAACAATTACCGGATGGCTTGTGACGAGGGGCAAGAGGAGCATCTCGAAAAACTGGGGAGTGAGTTTGATAACTACGTACACCAGTTGAAGAGCTCTTTTGGAGAGATCGGTGATCAAAGGCTGACCGTAATGGCTGGTGTGATGATTACTGATGAGATGCTTGAACTTAAACGCAAAGTGGACTTACTTGAACAAGAGCTGAAGAAGGCAAAGGAAACCGGTGCCTTACAAAACCGCGAAAGAAAAGAAGGTGATGATGATCTTGCGCGAAACATAATGGATGTGGCGAAAAAGATCGAAAAGCTCAATACGCGGCTTGCAATTTAGTCTATAAAAGTCACGTTAGCATCCAGTAGGCAAATTCGACCGCGCGTTCATAAATTGAAGCATGTCAGCTTTGGTTGGTGTCCCGAAACTTGGTAGTGCGCCCAAAGCAGTCAGAATTCCGATATGCCCCACATTCTCATAAATCTTTGCTTCCACAGGATTGCCTGCGGCTTTCAGTTTTCTGGAAAGACTTACGCTGTCAGCAGCTTCGACTGTGCGATCACGTTGCCCATGAAGGAGAAGTACCGGGGGATTGCTGGAGCTGGCAAAGTTTACCGCTTGAGAATCTTGTCGCACATCTTCCGGGAAAATCTTTTTAAACTTATCTCTTCTTAAGGGGAGGAAGTCGTATGGACCTGCAATCCCGATAAATCCAGCGATTGCATTACATGCGGCATAGCCTACTTGTGCCAGATACCGTTCATCAAGAGTAAGGAGAGAGCCGATTTGGGCTCCGGCTGAATGTCCTGCAACAAATATCTTCCTGTTTGGAAAACGTTGGCGAACAGCTGCAAAAGCTCTTGCGGTATCTTCCACAAAAGCGGGGAATGTTACTTCCGGATACAAACGATAATCCGGGATCGCGGTAATTATGCCCTCTTTGGCAAATGACTTTCCTACAAAACTGTATCGGGAGCGGTTGCCTGAGGTCCAACCTCCTCCATAAACGAAGAATAGGACCGGTGTATTGTCCGTAACGTTTTTGGGTAGGTACAAATCATATTTGTCGCGGCTCAAATTGCCAAAACTGATGTCTTTTTGCGTGGTGAACGCGCTGGCTTCAAATGAAATCACGAGAGCGAACATCATGAAAATTGAGAAAGATAATTTCTTTAATCGAGTCATTGTTTTCATCTTTGTTTGATTTCCAGCAGTTCCTATTACGATCGGGCTTCACCAACAAGGCAACAAAAATCACAGTTCTGGGAAATAATAATGACAAGGCTATGTCATCAGCCTATATAAGGCGAGGCGGTGCTGCCTGGTTCGTTAAAACTCACATATGCTCGGGGCCTTACGCATTCTCTAGGGAACTGTCCCTGACCTCGC
>CAWUJF010000480.1:0-3307 GCA_963922405.1 uncultured Hyphomicrobiales bacterium
TTCGGGAACACCAGCATCTTCAAGCAGATTGCGCGATGTGGCAAAGGTATTGGAAATAACAATTTGTGCGCCATGGTGGATATAATCTTCGTGTATGCCTCGCACAATATCAGGATGGCTGAGTGCGCCGCCACCGTTCCAGGCGTTTTCCAGTTGGGGCACACCACGACGTTCCACTTCGGTGCCAGTGCCGCCATCGATCATGATCTGCTCACCATTTCGCATCCGGTGAAGGATTTTTTCATATCGGGACAAGTTCATCACCCCGCGCTTTTTCCAATCCAGTTACTGATGCAACAATAATCTGAGAAACTCTAAGCTGTTTGCGACAGCGGTATACCTGTTAGTCCACAATGATCACCTGTCCTGTCAGGGCGCCTTCTACACTTTTTGCATAGGCAAGACCCACCTCGTGAGACGAAACCGGTTTATGACCATGGAACCATTCGCCATACCGTGGTGCAGAAACATCCAATAAACCCGGGCTCACCACATTGACCCTTAAGCCGCGCGGTAATTCTATGGCGGCACTTTTCACAAATCCGGCAAGCGCACCATTTGCTGTTGCTGCATTGGTACCCATTCTGATCGGGTCGCGGTCAAGAACGCCGCTGGTAAGCGTAAACGAACCACCATCCGAAACACTGTCGAGGCCACCAAGTACCAGATTGATTTGCCCCATCACCTTCTGGCGTAGTCCGACCATAAAGGTGTCCTGATCAAAATCAGTAAGCGCCGCAAAAGTTGCGTCTCCTGCACATGAAACAACGGCATCCACGGGGCCGATCTTCTTATAAAAGGCTTTGACAGCATCGAGATCAGCCAGATCCACCTGATGGTCTCCGCTGGTACGTCCCACAGTGATGAGCTCGTGTCGTGAACCAAGCTCTCTGCATGCCGCTTTTCCGATGTCACCGGAAGCGCCTACCACTATGATTTTCATGGGTTTTCTCCTAATTCTCACCCGATTTACGCCACACGAGAAGCTGATTGTTCGCTGGCATCGGGTTATCACTTTCAAAGGTCATACCGCCGCTCATCGCGAGCAGGTCAATTTCTTCAAAGTCGGGAATTCCACCACCGGGATAACTCGCCCTTAGATAAGCATCAAACTTGGCATTGCTTTCGGTCGTAAAAGCGCCGTCATACTTAAACGGGCCATAAAGGATCATGACACCATCGGGCTTCAAAGTTCCGGCAGCACCCAGCACATAATCCCGCACTGTGGATTGATCCACAATATGCAGGCAGTTTGCGCTATAGACCGCATCAAACTGTTCGCTAAGAGCTGGCCATTGGTTGATGTTTAGCTGTATGGGTGCAGGAAGGTTTGGCCGGGACAATTGAGCAAGCGTATCAGCCAAGCCATAGGCACTGAGGTCAAGATCACTCGTCTGCCATACCACTCCGGGCAGCGCGGCAGAAAAATGATCCGCATGTTGACCGGTACCGCTGGCAATTTCCAACACCCTGTCTCCGTCGCAGAGGACCTTCCGGAGTTCAATCAATATGTGATCTTTATTGTTGTCAGCCGCTTTACTGAAATACCCGTTTCTCAAACTCTATTCCACCCGTGTTCCCATTGTGCGTTTGGCCGATCAAACTGTAACTCCATAATCTTATAATTAACCCCGGGGTCAAGAAAACCAAATTGTTATTTCTTTAGTAAAGTACTTCACACCGTACATAACATGGCTGATCCGGTGTGAATGAGGGTTGCGAAGCCGCTGGTAGCAAGCACTACAAACAGAAATCCCAGTAAAGGGTGAATGCGCTTATTGACGAAGGATTTGATCGCCAGAAAGCCCGTCCAACCCAGCATCACAACGAAGATTAACGCATTTCCGTACATGCCGAAAATTCCGGTTAGGCAGGACCGCATGGCAATTGCATTCTGCCCGGTGAAATAGATTGAGCAGATAGCTATGATGATTTGCAGCGCCGCAATCATCAAAAGTATGTTTCGTATTGTTTTTGTCCGTTGCTCCAAAACAGCAGTCCCTGCCAATTCATCGAGGCTTTCTGGTTCCCGAATAAAGCCGCGACGGGTTTTCGTGTCAAACCGCAGTCCTGTCGTGTACATCATCTGACTTACAGAAGAGGGGGCGCTCTTTCACAAAAACTATTGTTGATGCGCTCCATGCAGTTTAGTCTTGGCGGCAGGGAGAGGGACAGTTTGCTGTGGCGAAGGTAACCAAAAGCAAAGCGAAGACGGAATTGTCAGCGCAGTTGGCAGGTGACGCTGACCGCGCAATACTTGAGATTCTTCAAGCAATAAGCAGTAACCGCTCGGACACACTGCCGGTTTTCAAAGCCATATTGCAGCGTGCATGCGAGTTGTGCGAAGCGCCCAGCGCGGGCTTATTGGTTGGCAGTCCGAAAGACAAATTTCTCAGTTTTGGTTCAAGCCTTGGTGCTGACTCCGGATTTGTGGAGGCAATGAAATCTGCAGTTATTCCAATGCACAGGGATGCAAGTTACGCAGCAAGAGCAGTATTGGACGGTGAAATCTATCACTTTGAGGATATGGGTGAGAGCGATCTCTACAAGCAGGGGGCTGAATTTGTGTGCAGCAATGTGGACAAGCTTGGTATTCGTTCAGTCATCTTCGTGCCGCTGATGGGCCAAAAGGGAGCCCTGGGTACCATTGCCCTGTTCCGCAATGAGATTAGACCGTTTGAACCGGCCCAGATAGCGTTGATTGAATCCTTCGCAGCTCAGGCAGCCATTGCCATTGAAAACGCAACACAATTTCAGGAACTCCAGGTGCAGCTGGAACGTGAAGAGGCGATGCGAGAAATCCTGCAGGTTATCAGTCAGTCACGTGATGACGAGATTCCGGTATTCAATGCAATTCTAAGTAGCGCATCTAAACTGTGTAACGCGCCCCTCGGATTCCTTTCAGTCGCAAGTGAAGACAGAACATCAGTCACAATCCCTGCTCATTTGGGAGTGCGCGACGATTTCGGAAAAATATTGGAGGGATATCATGAACCACTAGAAGGTTCGCCCTTAGTGGCAAATCGGGTGATTTCAGAAGGTGAAGTCATACTCAGCGATGAGATTGGAAAGGACCCGCGCTATCCGGCAAAGCATACAAGACGCTCCCAGATGGTGGATGTGGAGGGGGTAAAAAGCCTGCTGGCTGTACCGCTCATCAGTGGAAAGGAGGCAATTGGTGGGATATTGCTCTATCGAAGGAAAGTAGATCCGTTCTCCGAAGATGATTTGGCGCTGGTAAAGAGCTTCGCTGCCCAGGCTGTCATTGCCATTGAAAACGTGCGCCAGTTTCGCAAGCTCGAAAGCA
>CAWUJF010000481.1:0-3300 GCA_963922405.1 uncultured Hyphomicrobiales bacterium
CCTTGAGATTGTGCAAGGATTTCTAAACAAAAACCGTCCCAATACAATCTGGGACGGTTATTATTCGGAGCCCGAAATCTATGCCACTAGGAGCTGCCAGGCAAACACAAGAATACAAATCCAACCGGCTGAGAAAATCATCGGGCGCACAGGAAAGCGTGCCAGGCCGGAGATCATTCCAATGGCATGAACCACTCTCACCCAGAAAAACACAACGACGCAGGTTGCGGTGATCGTATTTGAAACGCCCAGCTGATTTGCAATCAATACAAGAGCAGCCATTGGTAGAAACTGTTCCAGCAGATTAAGATGCGCCCGATGCGAACGATGTACCCAGTCAGGAACGGATTTCAAATCCCGCGGGCGGGTAAAATCTGCATTGATACTCTCGCTTGGATGCATGCTCGACCCCACCACATAGGGGATCCACATGGCAGAAGCGAGTAAGGCAGTGAGAGTAAGAAAAAATAGCTCGGTGCTCATGACACACCTCCGCTGAAGAGGTTCTCGCCTGTTTCAAGCCAGGTTTTAAGACCGGAGGCCACTGAGGCCCATCCTGATCCGATTCCCGTATCTTTTTGTTCCTCAGGAATATTGAAATGCAGGATAGTCAGCTTGCACAAGGCACCCTGCTCTTCCAGCTCATAAACACACCGGGAATGCTTGGCACCGGGACCAAAGAAACCAGGTTCAAAGGTCATGTCCAGCCGTTTGCCGGGCTCTTCATCAAGAATTTCAAAAGCCAGAAACGAGTTCCCTTTCTGGTCAAGATATTCCGCTCGATCACCGTTTGAAAAACTGCCCGAGACAGCATTCGCGGCATAGTGATGTTTAACGATGGTTTCGGGATTAGTAAGAGCATCCCATACTCTTTCGACACTCGCCTTGATAAAAGTCTCGAGAACCAGGTCAGGTCTGTCTTTGTTTGTATTCACAGACATCGGATCATCTCCTTCAAGTTCGGTTTTGAGGTCCAGCACAAGGCGGGACATCGGTTTTTGCACCAGCGGGTCGATCCACCTGTCAATGACAGTCTGAAGCGGCACCGCATTCAGATAGTGGTACTTGAAGCGTCCGGACTTTCTCGTAACCACGAGGGAGGCTTCTTCCAAAATTTTGAGATGTTTCATGACGCCGAAGCGGCTCATGCCGAGTTCGCCCTCAAGCTCAGACAGGGTCTGGCCATCCTTCTCTCTCAACATGTCCAGAAGTTGCCTCCTGGTGTCATCACTCAATGCTTTGAAAATAGCATCCATGGCAAATGTTATATGTTACTATTTAGTCACGTGTCAATATGGTCACATATTATTTTATGTTACTCATATATCCATTGATCCCAAATTCGTGCTGTGAATTCGTCACCTGCACGGATACTCCCCTCTCTTTCCACCCAGGCAACTAGGCCTCGTTTCATATTGGCGGCTTTCACAAAATCAAAAGCGGTTTGGGATTTCATGTGATCTTCCATCTCTTCGCCAAGGGCTTTGGAGATTTCCCCACCGGCATATCGGCAAGGTGCATTGTAGCCATCGATGCGCAGGGTAACCCCATGCTCGAACAAGATGAGCGTACGCGGTGGCAGGTAGCTCAGATTTGGGATGCCCTCAAAGACAAGGTTAGCGCCAATCCAACCGGCATTGAGATGATCAATTGCCATACCGTTTGCGATTGCTGCCAATTCCTCTTCACTCAAAATGGATAGATGCCTTTCATTGCGCATCTCCGTTCCCCTTGAATACCAGGGTTCCCGCGCGCCGGAATTTCTTGTCAGGCCTTCATGGTAATCACCCTTGATCCCGCCGTAGCTAAGTTCAAGCGTTTCAACGGGCTCGGAAACAAAATGATCCCCATCGGCTTTCAATACTTGTGTCACTTTTCCGGTCAGCTTTTTGGCGGGTGTGATTTTCATCAGATCAAGCTCCTTTTGATTGCGGCTTCAGCCTATTCGCGGTTATCATGAAGCTCAATCAATTTAACCAGTAATTCAGAGATCATCATGTCCCAAAAGCCCATCGTTGCACTCAATATGCCCAAGTCCGAGGAACCACTCACAGAGCGCCAGGAAAAGTATCTGGACATCTGTGTCGAAAAGCTCGGATATGTTCCCAATGTGCTGCAGGCCTATGCCTGGCATTCAACGAAGTTTGACGCTTTTACCAATCTCTACAACGATCTGATGCTGGGAGATTCTGATCTTTCGAAACTTGAACGTGAAATGATCGCCGTTGTGGTTTCAAGCGCCAACCATTGCTATTATTGCCTGACCGCACACGGTGCTGCCGTCAGACAGCTTTCCGGTGACCCCAAACTTGGTGAGCAGATGGTCATGAATTACCGGACCGCAGAACTGGAACCCAAGCAGCGTTCCATGCTCGATTTTGCCTGGAAACTGACCAAGGATCCGATTGAAATTGATGAGCCGGACAGACAGGCCTTGCGCGATGCAGGCTGGAGTGACCGGGCAATTTGGGACATTGCCGCAGTTGCTTCCTTCTACAACATGTCTAACCGGATGAGCGCTGCCACAGATAAACAGCCCAACGACGAATACCATTCCATGGCACGGTGACTTCCAGCGGCTGTCTTTCTATCTGGAATTCAAAGCATCAATTTCGGCCTGAACAGCTGCGCGCCTGTCTTTGTTGCCAGGGTGTGTGGATATCCAGCTTGAATTGTCTTTTTCCGGATCAATTCCATATTCTTCCAGCAACCGGTCAAGCAAATCGACAAAGGCAATCGGATCGCGGCCAGCCTTGTGCATGATCCTCACACTTTCAATGTCTGCGTGTATTTCAAATTCTCTGGAATAGGAAAGTGTGTCCAGTAGTGCGGCCTGTGCCACCACTTCTTCAATCAGCTGACTGCTGTCACCCACAATCACAGAAGCCATAAACGCAATTCCGAGTGCGCGATAAATCTGCCGCAGGGAGTGGCGTTCCGTGACATGCCCTATTTCATGGGCCATAACACCTGCAAGTTCATCATCGCTCTTGGCAAGTGCCACGAGCTGATCGGTGAGAATAATGGTGCCGCCTGGCAGTGCAACGGCATTTGCCCCTAACCGCCCGCCATCTCGAAACAACATTTTCAGGGGTGGACTGGTATGTCCTGAAACATCCGCCAATTCGTCAAATATCGCCGAGAGTTCTGCCTTGCGGGTTTCCTCGAGATTTGATGGTTCAAACAAGACCGTATCGACCGTTTCTAGCGCGCTGTCATCAATCAGCAAGATTACCGGGGTGGGTGTGACACTGGCAGCCAGATTTGCAACTGCGGGAAGTCCGTATCGGAACAATCCGA
>CAWUJF010000482.1:0-3299 GCA_963922405.1 uncultured Hyphomicrobiales bacterium
ATGCTTGCACTGAAACTGAAAAATTCCGGCATAGATTTCATTCTTGAGCCTCAAACACGATTTGCAGGCGAGCCGGGAGAGCAATCAACGATGTTTTTCAGAGATCCTTCAGGAAACCCCATTGAAATCAAAGGGTTCAGAAACATGAACTCAATTTATGCTTCCTAGCAAACGATTATTATTAAGCGGCTTGTTTGAAGGATGTTTCCGAGCGCCCATGGTCTGTATTGCTGCCCACTCTACCTTTGACAAAGTGATATAGATATCGTGCCCATCGGCGGGCATGCCAGGCCATTTCCCTGTTCATCGTCAGGTTGCGAAGAAAATATGCAGCTTTGAAACTCGCCTGATCGCTCTCTTGTTTTTCTTTATCCTGATAAAATGATGCGAGCGTACTAGCACTCATATCTTTGTTTTCCATCCAATGGGGGATGTGAGCAAGGCAAAGTCTTTCCACGTCAACCAGCGCTTTACCTGCACCTGTACCGGCACCAGGGCAGGAAGTAGAATAAGCATCACCCACGAACACAACACCATCTATTTCATGCGGATCATTTTGCAACAGGTCAATCGGACGAACATGTACACGGCCCTGAACTTTGAAGCCTCCAATCATGGGGCCAAGCTTAGGCATCAGTTGATTTAGGGCTTTTTCCGGTTCTTTCTGCAATTGGGACAAAAAGTGATCATCTTTGTCCCAGTAGCCGAACATATTTGCCCGAAAGCTCTCATCACACATGAATGCTGTAAAATAAGCCATGTTTTTGGATACTTTTTCTGGCCAGAAGGTCATGGATTGGAAGTCAAATCTTTGTCCAGCCAATGGTGCCACATCAAATCCGATTGCCATACAATGGTGTTTGCTGAGCATAGCTTGTGGGACATCGAGTTGCTTTCGTAACCCTGGATTTAGGCCGTTTGCCATAACTACCAATCGAGCAGAAATTTCTTCACCGTTGGCGAGCTGCAGGATCTGCCTTTCCGGCCCATTATCGACAGATTTCACCTTAGTACGAATGAATTCGACACTCTGCGGTATGCTTGCACGCATAGCATCAATAACAGTCTTGTATGAGAATCCGTAGTGTGGGTAGTCCATCTTGTTGACCAATTGCCCAAATCTGGCGATCCAAATATCAGATATCGGTGTCAACGCATCAAAAACAAACTCACCCAGCCCCATGCGTTCCAAAGTTGCGATTTGTTCTACGTTAAATTTTTCGCAGCGGAAATCTTCAGGAAAGCTCTCATGAGGATCAATTATCGTCAGATCATACCCGGCGCGACCCAGCAAAACTGCCGCAGCTGAACCGGCTATCCCTCCGCCAATTATGGCAATATCGGTTTTTGATTTGGTCAAAGACCTACCCTTTACAACGTAACAACCGCCTAGCTGTTTCTAGATAACGCTTATCCGTAATGACAGGTAACCCACATATTCGTTATTTCGCTTTTATGGTTAACTAATTTGCCTTTATTTGGCCCGATATCACAAAGTGTTTTGAAGGTGCCGCAGATTACACTTGCCACCTAGTTTCTAAGCACTATTACTAAGGCAAATCGCGGAATTTACCCAAAACTATCATTGGAGACAATACACATCATGAGTGCAGTATTTGAAGCGTTCAAGAAGGAAGCAAACTATGTTGGGGGTGAGTGGGTAGCAGCCGACTCCGGTGAGACCTTCGACGTGCTTAACCCGGCAACAAATGAAGTTATTGGCACCGTTCCAATGTCCGGTAAAGCCGAGACAAAGCGCGCAATTGAAGCCGCAAATGAAGCGTTTCAGTCTTTCAAAAAGACAACCGCCAAAGAACGCGGTGAAATGCTTCGTCGTCTGCACGATGAAATTCTGAAAAATCAGGAAGCGTTGGCGCAATTGCTTTCTGCTGAGCAAGGAAAACCGATATTCGAGGCACGTGGTGAAGTAGCCATGTCTGCTGCTTATATCCTTTGGTTTGGGGAAGAAGCCAGACGGGTTTATGGTGACACAATCCCGTCTCCGTGGAAGGATCGCAGGATAATGGTAACCCGCGAGCCGCTTGGTGTGATCGGTTCAATTACACCCTGGAATTTTCCCTCTTCAATGATTGCCAGGAAAGTGGGGCCGGCGATTGCCGCCGGGTGTACCGCTGTTTGCAAACCAGCGGAAGCAACACCCTACTCGGGCCTTGCATGGGGTATTTTATGCGAAAAGGCGGGTATTCCAGCTGGTGTTGTGAATATTGTAACAGGCAATCCAGTTGAAATCGGCAAAGAATTGACTGGTAATCCAATAGTCAAGAAAATCACGTTCACTGGATCAACTCCCGTTGGAAAACTACTTCTCAAACAGTGTGCCGGCACAGTGAAGAAAGTTTCCATGGAGCTTGGAGGGAACGCGCCATTTATCATTTTCAATGATGCAGATATTGATAGTGCGGTGGAAGGTGCAATAGCTGCCAAATACCGTAACTCCGGCCAAACATGCGTTTGCACAAACCGTTTTTATGTACAATCGAAAGTCTATAATAAATTTGTAGAGAAACTCGTTGCAGCTACCAAAGCACTGAAAGTGGGAGAAGCAAACGAGATTGGTGTGCAACAAGGCCCGCTTATCAATGAAGCTGCTGTCGAGAAGTGTGAGATGTTCGTTGAAGATGCGGTAAAGAAAGGTGGCAAAATTGCTACTGGTGGCAAACGTTCGGATCGAGGAGAAAACTTCTTTGAGCCAACCGTGATCACAGATGCAAAACAACGCATGCTGTTCTCGAAGGATGAAATTTTTGGCCCTGTTGCACCGATATACAAGTTCAAGACCGAAGAAGAGGCAATCCAACTGGCGAACAACACAGAATTCGGTTTGGCCTGCTATTTCTATACTCAAGATCTGGGAACAACTTTCAGAGTGTCAGAAGCGCTTGAATACGGTCTGGTTGGTGTCAATGAAGGTGTAATAACAACTGTTGAAGCTCCATTTGGCGGTTACAAAGAGTCCGGACTTGGAAAAGAAGGCGGGCATCAGGGAATAGAAGATTACCTTGAGACAAAATATGTCTGCATTGGCGGTTTGGGAATGTGACCCAAAGACACCAATAGCGATCAGGGCGCATAGTCACTGTGCCCTGACAATACACATTGGCATGGATGTGCCGGGCCTGAGCGTTGCACCCTTTCCTATCAACCTTTGGTGATATCAGTGCCTCTCAATTCAACGAAATTTATTCGAGTCATTGTCACATTCGAAGTTTGTGCTATCTTGTGAATCATGAAAAAGGGGCGCTTTTTCAACCACTAATTGCAAGTTATGCAGCTTTAGG
>CAWUJF010000483.1:0-3297 GCA_963922405.1 uncultured Hyphomicrobiales bacterium
GGCTGAGGAAACAGCGGAAGCAGTAGACGCACTGGAATTCTAGCCATCTGAGAAGGTCATGATCAAGCAATTTCGGAATAGCTAATGGCAAATCTGATTTTCTATCACGTCGTCAGATCTACCGGGTCGCATATCTATTAACAGCACACATTTGAGAACTAACCTCCAAGACGCTCCATAAGTCTGACATAGGCTGTCTGGCCCAACCGGAAGGTTGGTAGGCGAAAGAACTCGTCGGGAGCATGTTGATTTTCATCTTCATGGCCAAACGCAAACATTACGGTATGCAGACCGAGATTTTCCAACAATGTTGATACGATCGGGATAGATCCACCTACTCGGGTCTTGAAAGGTATCCTTCCATAAACTTCTTCCAAAACCTGACCGGCAATGGCTGTGGCATTGTGGCCCTGCGGAACAAGAAAAGGGTCTGCGCGGCCAGGATTTCTTGTGACCGTTGCTGTTACACCAGGTGGACAATGATTATCCACATGAGCTGCAATCAAGTCATATATCCTTTCTGGATTTTGATTTGCCACAAGTCGACAGGTGATTTTTGCCGAGGCTTCAGAAGGAAGAACGGTTTTAGTTCCTGCACCCTGCCAACCGCTGGTTAGCCCGTTTACCTCCAGAGTTGGACGTGCCCACAGGCTTTCTCTGGTAGTATAACCCGGCTCACCATGTGTGGCCGGTGCTCCTGTTTGCTCAAGGTATTTGGTTTCGTCCCAGGGAACCCGTCCTATTGCTTCACGGTCTGAGTCAGTGAGCTCCACTACATCATCATAAAACCCATCAACGGTAATGCGCCCGTTCGTATCTTTCATGGTCGCCAACAATTGCGCAAGCGCCATACCAGGATTGGCAACACCTCCCCCATGCATTCCGGAATGCAAGTCAGATTTGGCACCTTTTACTGTTATCTCAAGTGACGTCAGTCCCTTCAAACCCATTACCAGTTGTGGCGTCTCTGTATCCCATTGCCCGCCGTCGGCAGAAAAGATCATGTCTGCCTGTAATCTATCCAGATTGTTCTCGATGAATGGGGGCAAGTCGGGTGAACCAATTTCTTCCTGTCCTTCAAAGAAAAAACGCACATTGACCGGAAGTTTGCCGGTCTCCCTCAGGAGGGCTTCTGCAGCGAGGATCGGGATAAACATGGCACCTTTGTCGTCCGTGGCACCGCGTCCGTAAATCCGGTCACCACGGATTGTCGGTTCAAAGGGAGGCGATGACCAAAGATCAAATGGCTCAGCGGGTTGTACGTCGAAATGACCGTATATCAGTATCGTTGGCCTATCATTTCCTGCATGCAGCCAGTCAGCACACACAACGGGGTGACCAGCAGTATCAAACATTTCAGCGTTTTCTATGCCCGCCTTGGTAAGTCGATCAACTACCCATTGTCCTGCAGCGCGAACATCTTCTGTATTTTCCGGTTTTGCTGAAACCGAAGGGATGCGAATGAACTCACAAAGCTCTTCGACAAAACGTGACTGATTTGCATCAAGATAGTCAGCGCAACTCATAATCTTCCTCCACTTAATACTGCTATCAATTTGGGCCAACCATGTTCGTCTTGCAAGACACATATGGAACGAATAACTGCTTAACCCCCGGCAAAGCGGGCGGTCTGGCCGAATGGTTCAAACTCTGTATTTTTGCTGGATAGGCTGAGCCATTTGACCCGGCAGATTTTCACCCCAATGAAGCATCAGTTTCTGACAGGACCGTTGTTGTCAAAGTCGATGATCTTGCAGTACCGAAGGCGACAGGATCTGTTGTCTGATGTCGGAACAGACTTTATTGCAGTATATTCATCCATTTGGCACCATCGCACATTTTTTACGAAACGGTCATGCAGAACTATGCCCGGATTAAATTTTCCCGGATACCGCAATATGACTGCACCTTCAGATGATATTACCTGCCGAATTTTAGCGCATGTAAAGGATAGTGAATTGTACCGTGAGATAGCATTTGCCTGACTTGCAGTGACCAAGACCAAAACTATCAATGTTCCAATGATTTTGAGAATCCTCATATTCTCTCCATAACCGGCAACCGTTTGATGGCTGGCATCTTTAAATTAGCCACCTTCTGAATTCGCAGCCTTCCAGGCGGCAAACCCGCCCGCTAACGAAGCCACGTCGGAATATCCCATATCCATAAGTGTTTTGGCTGCCAATGCAGAGCGACCTCCTGTGCCGCAATACAATATGATCCGGTTCTCCAGTTTAAAACCATCGAGGTAAGCGGGAGATTCTGGATCAGCATGGAATTCGAGCATTCCTCGTGACGCGTGTATGGAACCGGGGATTTCCCCTTCATTCTTTCGCTCGAACAAATCTCGCACGTCGACTATTATTACATCCGGCTCTTCCTCAATATAGGCTAAATCACCTACAGAGACTGTTTCAATCTGAGCATTTGCCTGCGCCATGAGCTTCCTGAATCCCGTTTTCAACATAGTTTTTCCCTATCGTTAGTCGTTAGATTTCTAACCGAAGCTGACCTTGCAGAGGCGCTGTGAACCTACATTCTAAAAGATACGAAGTGTTGTGGTTTGATTTGAGTCAAGCACAACAGGCGTACCTATAGACACTCATAACGGTGTAATTCAAAAATGCTTCTTGCTTCAGTGCACGATGGTTACGGGGCATGCCGATTTTCTTAAAATTTCCTGGGAGACAGAGCCAAGCAAGAAGCTCTTGAACCCTCCCTTGCCAGACGCACCCACAACAATGAGGTCCACCCCTCTTTCAATTGCAACATCGACAATAGTAAAGGCTGCATCTCTTGACGTTTCCAACAGCATATTCGTCTTGGGTTTTCCCGCATCACGAATAATCTCGTCAGCCTTGTTTTGAATTTCTGCAATCTCGTCATCATTGAGGACCACAAGCACATTCTTGCGGCCAACAACGAATTCTTTAACAATTAGAACTGAAAGCTCTATCTCAAGTGCGTTGGCTAACATTGAAGCATGCTCCAGTGCACGAAAAGATGGGTCAGAACCGTCGATTGCTACCAATATCTCTTTCAATATTTACACCTCCGATAATGGTCAGCAGTATTGTAGATGATCATTTTATCTCATTGATCCTGGTCAAACTTATGACAAAAAACATCAAAGTGAAGGAAGGCGTCAGGCTTGGGTGCTTCAACTAAAGAGCTTCCATGTTTCAGGTTGAAAATTTGCCAAATAAGATTTTTGCGAAAACAGGGGAGCCGATGCAGCCAGGTTTTGCAGGTTCGGATCATAAATCGCAAGATATTGGGTCGTCAGCGGGCCAGGTT
>CAWUJF010000484.1:0-3250 GCA_963922405.1 uncultured Hyphomicrobiales bacterium
GCAATCTTTCTGAAAAAACCGTCCAGCTTATGTCCCGATACTGGAAGATCATCGACGCCAATGGCAGGGTGGAAGAAGTAAGCGGAGATGGAGTTGTAGGACAACAACCTGTGCTCGGCACTGGTGCTGAGTTCACCTATACAAGCGGCTGTCCACTATCGACCAGTTCCGGCATCATGCAGGGGCTGTATTTTATGAAAACCGATGACGGCACTTTGTTAAGGGTGGAAATTCCTGCGTTTTCACTAGATCTGCCGAATGCCTACGAGACGGTGAACTAGGGTCAGCATCGCTCCATGATCCAAAATCTGCGCCCCATATTTCTGATCGTTGGCCTGCTGCTCGCCACGCTGGGCTGCTCGATGATCTTTCCCGCAATCGTTGATCTTATTGCAAACAATGACGATTGGGAGGTCTTCGCCTTTACCGGAACACTGACCTTTTTGATCGGCCTTGGCCTGTACTCTGGAGCAAGGGGCATACCGCACGGCATGACCACACGACAGGCATTTGTCATGACCACCGTTTCCTGGATCGCGATGAGCATATTCGGTGCACTTCCTTATCTGCTATCTGGCGCGGTTCCAACCTTCACGGATGCTTTTTTCGAATCAATGTCGGGCCTCACAACGACTGGCTCGACTGTCATCAACAATCTGGAAGAACAGCCTCCGGGAATTTTACTTTGGCGCGGAATTCAACAATGGCTTGGTGGTTTGGGTATTATCGTTATGGCTGTGGCGGTTTTGCCGATGCTACAGGTTGGCGGCATGCAGCTCTTCAAGATTGAAGCGTTCGATACAGCAGAAAAGATCATGCCGCGCGCCACTCAAATCTCCGGTTCGCTGACGCTTGTTTTCATCGTCATCACACTACTTTGCGCAATCGCTTATCTGTTAGCCGGAATGGGTGTGCAGGATGCCTTTATCCACGCCATGACCACTGTTGCGACGGGCGGGTTTTCGACCAAGGACACTTCGATTGGTTATTTCAACAGTGCGACAATCGACATGATTGCAGTGTTCTTTATGATTTTGGGATCAATCCCATTCATTCTCTATGTCCAGGCCTGGCAGGGTCAGCCGCTTAAAATTTTTGAGAATTCTCAAGTCAGGGTATTCTTCGCCATTTTGCTGGTCGCTGCCGTGATTGCGTGGGCTATGCATCCGCAGGCCAATGAAGACAACGCTCATGCCATGCAACAGGCCTTATTCAATGTCACTTCAGTGATGACAGGAACCGGCTATTCCACGGCTGACTACGGCCTATGGGCGCCCAGTGCAAACATGTTCTTTTTCTGTCTGATGTTCATCGGCGGTTGTGCGGGATCGACCTCATGCGGCATCAAGGTTTTCCGTTTTCAGGTGATGTTTGAAACCATCAAACAGCACCTCTCAAGAACGTTTTATCCCAATGGTATTTTTGTCATGCGGTTTAACGGACAAACCATTGACGACAGTGTCGCCGGTGCTGTGATGAACTTCTTCGCGATCTATTTTTTATTGTTTGGCTTATTGGCAATAGCCCTTAACTTAACTGGTCTTGATTTCCTGACAGCCATGTCTGCGGCAGGAACGTCAATCTCCAATGTGGGTCCTGGTCTTGGAGCGGAGATAGGGCCGGTCTCGACCTTCAAGGACATAAACGACACGGCAAAATGGCTCTTATGCGCAGCAATGCTGATTGGCAGGCTGGAACTCTTCACTGTGCTTGTGCTGTTTGTTCCGCGCTTCTGGAGAGTGTGAGCGTCTACTCTGCAGGCTCAACCTTGCGCGCTTCCAAATTGCCAAATACGCTTCTGATGCCTCGGTGTATATCAGCACCAACCCCAATCAGTGCGGGCACAAGGAAGAGTACCGGCAAGGTTGCAAGGCCAAGCCCAAGGACAAGCGTAATGGCCAGTGGCAGCAGGAACTGAGCCTGGAGGCTCTTTTCAAACATTAGCGGAATGAGACCACCAATCGTTGTGAGAGAAGTCAACAACACCGCGCGCAGACGAGCACGGCTTGCACCTACTGCAGCCTCATAAAGGGATTCCCCCCAAGAGAGCCGTTCGTCCAACCGGCTAACCAGAATGATCGAGTCGTTGACCAGAATACCAGCCAGCCCGAGCAGTCCGATAAAGGAAAGAATAGTAAGCTGGAAGCCCATCAGCCAATGGCCCACGACTGCGCCAACGATCCCGAACGGGATAATGAGCATAATCGCAATTGGCCGGAAATAATTTCCAAATACCCAGGCAAGAATGATGTAGATCACGGCGAGTGCCACATAGGTACCTGTAGTCAGAGCTGTAAAGGCTTTTCGACGCTCTTTGTCGCGGCCGCCAAATTCGTAATCGAGACCATATTTCTCGACGATGGCGGCCAATTGTCCCTGACTTTCCAGAATTTCAATCGCCTTATCCGTGGTCATGATCTCTGTGTTGAGATCGGCAGTAATCGAGACCTTGGTCTTACCGTTTTCACGCTGGATAGCCGCGAAACCCTGTTTCTCCCTCAACGTCACCACTTCCGTAAGTGGCACGAATTCTCCCGATGGGCTGATCAATTCCAGATTGCGGAGTTTTGCGCCACCTATATCCCGCGACGTTCTGGATATCCTGATTGTGATTTCATCATCGCCATCTGCGAAGCGGCGTGGCACGGCTCCCTCAAAAGCATTTCGTACCTGCGTTCCCACTTCATCGATGCTAAAGCCCAAGGCTGCACCGCGTGGCTTTAGTTCCATCACCAGTTCGGGTTTACCATAGGGGAGGTCATCTGAAACGCCCGAGGCGCTGTTGATGGCCGAAAGAACCGGAATGAGTTCAGAAGCCGCCTGCTTGAGAACAGCTGCATCCGGACCTGTTATTTCCAAATCGATGTCGCGACCGGGTGGTCCACCTCTTGTTTCAAAGATCGCTACCCTTCGTATGCCCGTCATTTTGGGTATGGCTTTGCGCCACGCCCTTACAATGGCTGGCGTTCTAACTGTCCGCACTTCCGACGATGAAAGCTGAACCCGCATTTCAGCGAGGTTGTCTCCGACGCTGTTTCCCGCTCTGCCCAAAGTTGAGAAGACAGCGGTTACCAATTCTTCTTCAGGTGCGAGGTCATTCATTGCAACTTCCAATGAAGCCTCAACTTCCTTTAATACTTCAAGCGCACGCTCTTCCGGAATGCCCGCATTGAAAACTATCCGTGCTCTGACATTCTCCGCTTCTGGTGACGGGAAAAACACAAAGCTAACCCGTTCACCGCGAATGGGT
>CAWUJF010000485.1:0-3249 GCA_963922405.1 uncultured Hyphomicrobiales bacterium
CTCAAGGTCATGACGACTTACCTTGCGACGGCGAACCTGCTCACAATCTGCGAGGCAATGGTGACCATGAAGGCTGCGGGCATGGATCTCGCCACAACCTATGAGGCGATAGCTATCTCATCCGGCACATCCTTTGTGGCGGAAACTGAAGGTCAGGTGATCTTGAACGGCAGTCGCGACATTTCCTTCACCATGGATCTCGTCAAAAAAGACATCGGACTTTTCCAGTCGATCGCCGAGAAGCACAATGTGCCATTGGAGATTTCTCCCTTGATGGTCGAGTTATTTGATGACGGAATTGAGAAATACGGCCCCCGCGAACTATCACCAAACATCATTAAGCGGTTGGAGGACAAGACCGGGCTATCAATCCTTGCCGACGGGTTCCCGCCTGAAATGCTGGATGATGAGCCTGAAGAAGCCGGATATGAAGTGGTTCCAAGAGGGAGAGCTTAAACAGGAGGGAAAAATGGCTGATCCGCTGGATTATATCGATGTCGGGCTGTTTCCGATACATCAGGTAGAAAGTGATGGCTATGGGGCGCTGATACGATCCATACGCGCCGACCTCGCGAAAGACGGATGCGCCGTTTTGAAGGGCTTTATTGAACCTGATCGCATTCCAGAACTGGTGCGGGAAGCTGATCAGGTTGCTCCTGAGGCACACGCTTCAAAGAACCGGACGAATGTATATTTCAGTCAGGACGATGAAACCCTGCCGCAGGATCATCCCAAACGGCGGTTTTATGATCGTTCCAATGCTTTCATTCCAGCGGATAATTTTGGTGCAGAATCCATCCTTCGGGCAATTTACGAATGGCAGCCTTTCTTTGATTTCATTCGTGATGCGTTGGATGAAGACGAGGATAGCTTTTTCAAATATGCCGATCCTTTGGCAGATGTGATCGTAAACATGGCTGATGAAGGCAATGGCTTTCCCTGGCACTTTGATACGAACAACTACACGGTGACCCTTGCCATCCAGAATGCGGAGGAGGGTGGTGACTTTGAATACGCCGCCAATATCCGAAAAGGGGATGAGAATTTCGAAGTAGTCAAGGATGTGCTGGACGGTAAATCAGACCTCATCACCAAACTGAAGCTTGAACCGGGTGATCTCCAGATTTTCAAGGGACGCTACTCACTTCATCGTGTGGCACCACTGGTAGGCGCTACACCGCGTTATGTGGCGATTTTCTCTTATGTGGAGGAGCCAGGCATGGTGGGCTCTCCAGAGCGTACAAAGCAGCTCTATGGGCGTGTTCTGCCGATTCATCTGGAGCGGGCAGGCTTGCGAGCCGACGCCTATATGGATTAACCGCTGAATTGATTGAGACAGTGCTTGAAACATGATTGCTGAGGCTGCAAGCTTCTCCCATGTCCAACATATTCTCACTTCTATCGTTTGCTGATGTGGTTGCGCTGTCGTTTTTCCTTTTCAGCTGGCTCGCGTTTGAGTTTCTCAACGATTACTCGTCTTTTTCAAAACATGGTACCGGTGGCCTGATGGCTGAAAAGCGGCGGGAATGGATGCTTGTTCTGGCCGAACGGGATTTGCGGATGGTGGATACATCCATTATGGCCGGCTTGATGCAGGGTACTGCGTTCTTTGCTTCAGCTTCGATCCTTGCCATAGGTGGGTGTTTCGCACTTCTGGGCTCGATTGACGATATTATCAAGATTTACAATGACTTACCCGTAGCACGTGAGATGAACCGTGAATTGCTGGAGATCAAGGTTCTGGGTCTGACAGCGATATTTGTATACACATTCTTCAAGTTTGGCTGGTGTTTCAGGTTGTTTAACTATTGTTCGATCCTGATCGGCGCTGTTCCGCAATGCGATAAGGCTGATCTGGAAACCCGGCAGAAAAAGGCGCTTATTGCCGCAGAAATGAACATCACTGCGGGAAAACACTTTACTGCTGGATTGCGTGGCATCTTTCAAGCACTTGCTTTTCTCGGTTGGTTCATAGGTCCGGGTGCATTTCTGATCAGCACAATTCTGGTTTTGCTCGTATTGATCAGACGGCAATATTTCTCCCGTGCCCGGGCAATTTTGATGGATTGAACGACTGGTCGTTTAGTTTCATTTTTAACTAATTCGATACTCCACTTTAATGTGTCCCTGCTAGCCTTTCTGCAGAGGGAAGGCTTATGACTTATTTGTCCAGGGTTTTATTAGTCGGTTCAGTTCTTGGTCTCGCTGCATGCAGTAACGAGATTGAGCAGAGCCATATGATGCGGTCTGGTGAAGAGCGTGTTTTTGAGATTGCTACAGACAATTCAAAACATGTGAGCTTCAGTTTTGAGCTTGGTTCGCAAAGCTGGGAAGCGGCGAGCAATTGCCCGGAACGCGAAGGCAGTGTGAAGGGGTTCAAGCTGCAAATCTGTGGCGGGCTTTATAACCTCGACAATGAAGCAAATATGTTCATGTCCATGCATGGTGGTGGTCTTACATTCTCACCAACCAACGGCAAACTTCGCTTCAAACTGGTGAACCACGCTGACACAGCGATGGATTTCAAACTGAAAATCGAGGACGCCAGCTAGAGCTTAAAGTAGCTGATTGTCAGACATTGAATTTGAAGAGCATGACGTCACCGTCCTGCACCACGTATTCCTTGCCTTCATCGCGGGACTTCCCGGCTTCCTTTGCCTTGGTTTCTCCACCCAGTCCCACATAGTCTTCAAAGGCAATGGTCTGGGCGCGTATAAAGCCTTTTTCAAAGTCCGTATGAATGACGCCAGCTGCCTGAGGTGCTTTGGAGCCGTTTTTAACCGTCCAAGCACGCGTTTCCTTTGGTCCGGCTGTGAAATATGTGATCAGCTCCAGCAAGCCGTAACCCGCTGAAATCAGGCGATCAAGGCCGGATTGTTCAAGCCCGTTCATTTCAAGATATTCGGGTTGCTCTTCTTCCGGCAATTGGGCGATTTCCTCTTCGATTGCAGCGGAAATCACTACGGTGCCTGCACCTTCCGAAGCTGCGAGTTTTTCAACCGTAGTGCTATGCTCGTTGCCGCTAGCTGCATCAGCCTCGGAAACATTACAAACATACAGAACCGGTTTGGAGGTTAGAAGGTTCAGACCTTTCAGGATTTTCAGATCATCCGCAGCAATATCATCCAGCAACAGGCGGGCGGGTTTGCCTTCCTGTAGCAGGTTGATGGCGGCTTCCATCATCGGCAGCACTGCAAGTGCATCTTTATCCTTGGCTGATGCCTGTTTGCGGATGCGCTCAATGCGTTT
>CAWUJF010000486.1:0-3245 GCA_963922405.1 uncultured Hyphomicrobiales bacterium
GTCTTTCTCAATCGTTAGTTTCACTTTTAGCTCGATTGGCTTTTCAAACCCGTCAATGGTCATGGCACCAGACGCCGACTTTTGAGGCAAGGCAGCAATCTTCTCGAGTGTGGCTCTGCGGGAATTCTCCAGAATAAACTGCGCAATCCCATCCAGATGATCGAGTTCGAATTCTTCCATCATATCAATCAGGCGCCGGTGGCCGATTTCGTTACAGGTGGCAAGCGCATACATGTCACCAATGAGCTGATCGGGTTCCCGCACATTACCACGCACAATGGCAACTAGCGTATTATCCACTTCACCACGCTCGGCAAATTTCATGATCGGGATGTAAAGACCTTCCTCGTAAACACTGGCCGCATCCGCTCCGAATCCACGCCCGCCAATATCCACGATGTGCGCGGTACAGGCGAAAAACCCAACCAAAACGCCATTGTGAAATGAGGGGGTCACCACAGTGATGTCGTGCAAATGCCCGGTACCTTCCCAGGGATCATTGGTGATGTAGATGTCACCCTCGAATATGTTCTGCCTGCCAATGCGCCGGATAAAGTGCGCAACAGCATCGGCCATGGCATTCACATGACCCGGTGTGCCGGTAACCGCCTGCGCCAGCATATTGCCATGCGTATCATAAACGCCCGCTGAAAGGTCACCCGCTTCACGAACGGAGGTGGAGAATGCGGTCCTAACAAGCGCCTGTGCCTGCTCTTCCACAACGGAGATCAGGCGGTTCCACATGACTTGATAGGAAACAGTTGTATGAGATTTTGCCATTGCTTCCTCCTAAGCCTTTAAAGACAATTCGATGCATCCGTCCAGCTGGCAAACAGCACGACGGCTTGAGGGCATGATTATTGTGGTTTCATCTTCTGTGATTGCAGCTGGACCGTTCACGGTTTGACCTGACGCCAAGGCGCTGCGCAGGACAACTGAAGCTTCGACCGTTTGACCCAGTGCCGGATCATAGAAATCACGTGAATGGTCTGACGGGGCTTCCTGCGTACCTGTTTGCCTTTCCACCAGATCAACCGCCTGTGGAGGCGTCGTGGCATTAACGGCCCAGACGGTAATCTCCGCATCAAGTCCCTGGACAGGTCGTCCAAAGAGCTTGGTGTAATCCTCTTCGAACAGTCGCAGGAATGTTTCCTTGTCCGGATTAAGCGCCTGATCTTCGGAAAGGGTAATTGGAATTTCCCAGCCCTGGCCCGTATAACGCATATAGACTTTGAAATCAGCGAGGATTTCAGCTTCCGCATCACAGTTCCTCACAAAGCCGGTGGCTTCTTCCTTGAGGTTGGTCAGTATCGTGGTGATCTTGGCAGGCTCAAAGTCCGATAATTTCATATAAACCGAACGCGTTGCTTCAAAACTGAATGGCGCGCGCAAGAACCCGATCGCTGATCCCACACCGGCACCCGGTGGCACGATCAGATTATCAACGCCAAGCTTTTCGCATAACCGTCCTGCATGAAGCGGCGCAGCACCACCAAAAGCAATCATGGTGTATTCGGAGAGGTCTTCACCGTTCTCCACCGCATGAACACGGGCGGCATTTGCCATGTTTTCGTCCACCACTTCAGCGACGCCGAAAGCTGCCTCCAGGGGAGTCATGGAAAGTTCATTGCCAACGCTTGCGTTAAGTGCGGTTTTTGAGTTTTCCGGATAAAGCGGAATAGAGCCGCCCGCGAAGTTGTCCGGGTCCAGCTTTCCAAGAACAAGATCAGCATCGGTCACCCCCGGTTTCTCACCACCACGCCCGTAGCATGCGGGTCCAGGTTCTGAGCCGGCACTTTCCGGACCCACGCGGATTTGCCGCATGGAATCCACATGGGCAAGCGAACCACCACCAGCACCGATTTCCACCATATCAATAACGGGTATGGAGATCGGCATGCCCGAACCCTTCTTGAAACGGTAGGTTCGTGCCACTTCGAAAACGCGGCTGGTCTTGGGTGTCTGGTTTTTGATGAGGCAGATTTTCGCAGTCGTACCGCCCATGTCAAAGGAGAGGACCTTATCCAATCCGTAACGCGCAGCGATGTTAGCTGCAAACACCGCGCCGCCTGCAGGGCCGGACTCAACCAGCCGGACAGGAAACTCAGCCGCATTTTCAATTGAAATGATGCCGCCGCCGGAATGCATGAGGAAAATATTGCAGTCCACACCCTCATCATTCATGCGGCCCTTGAGACGCCCCAGATAGCTCTTCATCAACGGTTTGATATAGGCGTTGGCAATCGTTGTGTTGAAGCGTTCATATTCACGCATCTGCGGAGAGACTTCGCACGACAGCGAAACCATCACATCCGGCAGTTTGCGGGCGATCACATCACGAACGAGCTTTTCATGAGTATCCTGCAAATAGGAATGCAGGAAGCCGACGGCGATGCTTTCAAAACCGGCTTCAGCGATCTCATCAATCAGTGCTTCCACTTCTGATTGATCAAGGGGCGCAAGAATTTCTCCTGAAGCCGCAACGCGTTCTTCCAACACATAACGCTTGTGACGCGGCAGAAGGGGCTCAGGAAGGCTGAGATTGAGATCATATTGCTCAAACCGGCTTTCCGTGCGCATTTCAATCACATCGCGGAAGCCCTTGGTGGTGATGAATGCGGTCTTGGCACCTCTGCGCTCAATCAATGCATTGGTTGCAAGCGTAGTGCCGTGAATGATCTGGCCGATGTCTGAGGGTTGAACGCCTGCTTTCTCGCACACCTTGTGCATGCCTTCGATAATGGCATTCTCAGGTGCCGTATAAGTGGTCAACACTTTGGTTGAGAATTGGTCGGTACCCACTTCCAGAACCACATCAGTGAAAGTGCCACCGATATCAGCTCCCATGCGGATTGATTTGTTACCCATATTGAAATCCTGAAAATAAAGTCAGGACCAAGGTAGCGCTAAACAAAGGATCAGCACAAATTATTATATTTTATAGATTGGATAAAACTTATTGATCTATTGTCAGGCTGAAATCATGCGCCGTTTGTGCGGCGAGTTCTGCAGTACGCGCCACAATCGCAGGAGACTTCTCCAGATCAAACCGCGCCCGGAATTCAAGCGGCGAGGGCATCCAGTCATGTGACAGCTGAACAAGCTCACCATTTTCCAGTTCTTTGGTCACCATAGCTTTCGGAATTGCAGAAATTCCCATGCCTTCCACAGCCATAAAGAGGCAGGTTGCAAGATTGCTCGAGGATACAAATCTCGGTTTTTCTTCTCCGTGACTGGTAAAGTAT
>CAWUJF010000487.1:0-3242 GCA_963922405.1 uncultured Hyphomicrobiales bacterium
ATAGACGCGTGCCACATCTTTCGCGTTCTCATAGAAATTGGACGGTCGCAACGCAAGCAGCGTGGCTGAGCTATCCTGATAATCATCAGGGGTTTTTTGAGGTGCAAAAACCCGGCCTATGGCTCCTGGATAAATCAGTCTCCCCGCAGGTGTTGCTAATGTGTTTGAGAAAATCCAACCAATGACCGGAAGATTACCCACATCAAAATGCCAGCTTACGTCAGCTCCTGGCCATGGATGGGTAACAGGTGAAACCAGAACCAGACCGGCTGTTTTTTCCGGGTAAAGGACGCCAAAAGATGAAGCTACCGCACCACCCCATGAATGACCCAGAACAACTGCTTTTTCTATTTTCAACTCATCCATAAGGCCAGCGATGGAACTGGCCTGAACCACAGGATCATTTGATCCATCGAAGGGTTCCGAATATCCCTGGCCGGGACGATCAATGAATATCAGACGCATTTCTTCGGCAAGCAGTTCTGAATAGACGGGTAGGGGGTCGTTCAGATTTCCGCTGGCACCGTGAACGAAGATTACAGGCGGCTGATCTGTTTGTTCCTTATTGCCAGTGTCCACAAAATGAAATTTGGCGTTGTTGATTGTTTTGAATTCTCCGACGGGCGGGAATTGAGACTCGATGTTACGACTGATGATGAAGGTGGCTACCCATAGCCCGACCATTACAAGAGCGAGGAAACCAAAAAGGAATTTAGCAAAAACAATCATGAATTCACCATGACGAGAAAATATGAAATCAGTTTGAAATCAGGTTACGTGTTGCTGCCCGCGAGCTCCTCTTCCAAATCAATTACAGCCTTTTGGGCAGTTTGATTGGCAGGATATATTTCAAGGACCTTGTACCAGGTGTCCAACGCTTCTTTTTTACGGTCCAACCGATTCAAAATAACAGCCAGACCGGACAGAGCACCAAAGTGCCTTGGTTCCAGGCTCAAGGTGGTCTCAATATCGGCTATCGAACGGCTTAGGTCTGATTTCTGGAAATAAAGGGTAGCTCTTCTGTTCCAGCCTTCTGCATAATCAGGAGCTAATACCGTTACCTGGTCCAGTAAATCCTCCGCTTTTGCAAAGTCACTCTGACCCATGGCGGCTCCTGCCCAACTCATCAAAAGATCAATGCTTTTTGAACCGGAAGCCGTCCACTCACGCCATATGGCGCGTGCGGTACCGTTTGCAGTCTTGATGTTTGGATCATTCTTCAGTTTTGCGAAGAGAGCATCCAGATTCTCATCACTCTGGATGATTGCCTGCTGTTTCTCAGGCGGTTGAATAGGAACCTCTGTCTCATTTTCATCCGGCGGTGGTAGCACGTTTTGAGCTGTGGCAAAGCCGTTGTGAAGTGAGAAAGCAAAGACTATTGCGAGCGTTTTGATCAGGTTTTTCATATGAAGAAAGTAACGCAAGAAAGTCAAAGGTCAAACAAAGAACCTGTATCAAACGTAGACTTGAACAATGTGTGATCGGTCCAGAAATGAAAAAGGCGGGATAAACCCGCCTGAAACAAATGTTTTTCTTGATATCAAACTAGCCCTGACGTGCCTTAAAACGTGGGTTTTGTTTGTTGATAACATAAACACGACCGCGGCGACGTACTACACGGTTGGCGCGGTGGCGGCCCTTCAGGGACTTGAGTGAGTTTCTGATTTTCATATTCTTCACCAAATTCTTTGGCCTGTTTACGGCCACCCAAATAAAAAGCGTATCCTGCTTATCTGCGAAGATACGCTAAAGTTGGCCAGTGGATAAACCCAGAGGGCAAAAATGTCAATGCTTGGCCGCTAATTACTTAATCTAATGCAGCCTTAATAGCATTGATGTTTTCACGGTAACTATCAACGGTCCCGCCTTTGAAAACAGCTGATCCGGCAACCAGAACATTTGCCCCGGCTTCATACACCAAAGGTGCAGTATTTGGGTCAACGCCACCATCAATTTCTATGTGAATATCCCGCTCACCAATCAGGGATTTCAAGCGGCGGGTCTTTTCCACCACTTCCGGGATAAATTTCTGACCACCGAAGCCAGGATTGACACTCATCAGGCAAACGAGATCCAGACGATCCAGTACATGTTCAATAGCTGACACCGGTGTTGCCGGGTTTAACGCCACACCTGCCTTTAGACCCAAATCTTTAACTGCCTGCAATGACCGGTCGAGATGCTTTGTGGCTTCTGCGTGAACTGTCAGAATATCACTTCCAGCTGCCGCGAAATCAGCCAGATAAACGTCGACCGGCTCGATCATCAGATGGCAATCAAAAATCTTGTCCGTGCGGTTGCGGATCATTTTTATGATGGGTGCACCAAAGGTTATGTTCGGCACGAAATGACCATCCATCACATCAAGGTGGATCCAGTCAGCTCCAGCTTCAACCACGGCTTCCACTTCATCTCCCAGTTTGGAGAAATCAGAAGCAAGGACGGAGGGAGCGATGATTAATTCGGAAGACATACGGAATTACCCCATAAATTCTCACTGGCTGTCTCTCCCATAAAACAAACGTCGCAAAAAGTCTCGCCCGCTTTTATTTTTCCTGTTAATTGCCGCACATGTTTTTACAGTTTCAACGGAGATAATCATGGATAAAGCGCTGTTTGAAAAAGGAATGGAAAAGAGGAAAGCTACGCTTGGAGCAGAATATGTGGAGAAGAATCTCGCAGCTGCTGATGAGTTCACAAGACCTTTTCAGGAAGCAATGACCGAATGGTGCTGGGGGTTTGGATGGGGTGATGAAACCATCGATATGAAAACCCGCTCAATGCTTAATCTGGCGATGATCGGTGCGCTTGGCAAAATGACCGAGTGGGAGCTTCATTGCAGAGGTGCGATCAATAATGGCGTTACCAAGGAAGAAATTCGCTCGATTATCCATGTGATTGGAATTTACTGTGGTGTGCCGCAGTCATTGGAATGTTTCAGAGCAGCCCGCAAGGTTTTGGAAGAAGCCGGAGAGCTTTAATCGATCAGGCCCGTTTGCGTTCAGGAACAGGTTCCAGCCAATGTGTTACCTTGGCCAGCAATTTGTCAGGCGCCATCGGTCTCTGGAGATAATCATCCATTCCGGCATCAAGGCATCGTTCGCGATTAACATCCCCACTGTGGGAAGTTAGCGCGATGACAGGTGTATAGGTGCCGGAAATTTTCTCCGTTTTTCTGAGCTCATGGGTGAAAGAAAATCCGTTTGAGTTAGGCATGGAAATGTCTGTAACTACAAGTTTTG
>CAWUJF010000488.1:0-3237 GCA_963922405.1 uncultured Hyphomicrobiales bacterium
CCAATGTAACAGCGCGGCTAGCTGCCGGGGAAACACTCACGGTTCCACTATCACCATCAAATCCACCAATTACTGAATATTGATCTGGAGGAGCTGTTCCAGGTTTGAACGCTTCCAGGATAACGCCAGGATTACCTGCTTGCGCCAAAAGGCCGGTTTTGCGGTTAATCGGAATCAATTTAATACCTCGTGGCACCCGGAAGTCAGCTTTCTGCTTCCCAGAAAGAGCTGCCTGCATGAATTCAGTAAACACGGGCGCGGCAATACCACCACCGGTATTACCTCTTCCCATCGGTGTTGGATTGTCATATCCAATATAAACACCGGTTACGAGGTCAGGTGTGTAACCCACAAACCAAGCATCCTTCTCTTCGTTTGTTGTACCTGTCTTGCCAGCCACAGGAACACCAAGCTCTTTAACAACAGGAGCTGTACCACGTTGCACAACACCTTCCATGATGGATGTCATTTGATATGCGGTCATCGGATCAAGAACCTGTTGTCGATCGTCTTCAAGGATAGGCTCTTCCTGACCTTGCCAGCTGGTTGCATTACAGTCCACGCAAACGCGTTCTTCGTGTTTGAAAATGGTTTTTCCGTAACGATCCTGAATACGGTCAATGAGCGAAGGTTTGATCGATTTACCACCATTGGCAAGTACAGAATAAGCTGCTGCCATGCGTAGAACCGTTGTTTCACCTGATCCAAGGGACATGGACAGCACCGGCAACATCTTGTCATAAATCCCGAAACGCTCTGCATATTCAGCGACCAATGGCATTCCCATGTCTTTAGCTAGGCGCACGGTCATCAGGTTTCTGGACCGTTCAATGCCCAATCTCAAAGTAGAAGGTCCGGCAAATTTACCGCCGTAGTTTTTTGGCTCCCACACGCCAAGCCCTGCACCCTGATCAATTTTGATCGGCCCATCCAGTACAACAGAAGATGGGGTATAACCGTTGTCCAAAGCAGCGGCATAAACAAATGGCTTGAATGAAGAACCAGGCTGTCTGTAGGCTTGCGTGGCACGGTTGAACTGTGAGTCAGCGAAAGAGAAGCCACCCGCCATCGCCAGTACGCGGCCAGTGTGTGGATCCATTGCTACAAGCGCACCGGAAACCTCGGGTTTCTGTCGAAGATCATAACTGTTTTGATCTACATCTTCGCCGGTCTTGCTTTCCACATAGATTACATCGCCAACGTTCAAGACACCATCAACGCCCTTCGCAGTTCGGCGCTGGCCTTCGGACCAGTATGTCAAAGCCCATTTCATATCCTGCAAGGATATTGTGCCAAGTTTACGTTCTGCCTTAAGCTTGCCAGAAGCCTCTTTACCAGGTTGAATACCCACCGTCGCCTTTTCCGCATCTGCAGCCAGCACAACAGCCAGGTTCCATTCTTTTACGTCAGTCAACGGTTCAATGGCACCAATCGATTCACCCCAATCGCTGCCAATTTCTACCTTTTCTACAGGGCCGCGAAATCCGCGTTTCCTGTCAAACTTCAGCAAACCATGGTGGAGCGCCTTGCGTGCCTTTCGCTGTAAGTCAGGATCCAGAGTTGTTCTGATAGAAAGCCCGCCTTCGTAAAGAGCATCTTCGCCATAACGTTCCACCACTTCGCGACGCACTTCTTCTGAAAAATACTCTGAAGCAGCAAGGTATGTCGAACCACGCCTTGGATTTACGTCGAGACCTTTTGCCTTCGCTTCCTTGCCTTCTTCAGCTGTGGCATATCCATTGCGAACCATTTGATCGATCACCCAATTCCGGCGCTCGATTGCTTTCTTGGTATCCCGGAACGGATGATAGTTACTTGGTGCTTTCGGAAGGGCTGCCAAATATGCCGCTTGATGAAGCTCTACTTCATGAACTGATTTGTCAAAATAAGTCAGCGAAGCACCTGCGACACCATACGCTCCCAGACCCAGATAAATCTCGTTCAGATAAAGCTCAAGAATTCGATCTTTGGAATAGGCGGATTCAATACGCATCGAAAGAAGAGCTTCTTTCACCTTACGCGTATATGAACGTTCATTGGTCAAAAGGAAGTTCTTGGCAACCTGTTGGGTAATTGTTGAAGCACCAACAGCACGTCTGCCGGTCCCGTAGTTCTTGAAGTTGGTGACTACAGCACGCGCAATACCAAATGGATCAATTCCTGAATGCTTGTAGAAGTTTTTATCCTCAGCGGAGAGGAATGCGGCTTTAATCAATTCAGGAACAGCCTGGATTGGAAGATAAAGCCGGCGTTCTCTGGCATATTCAGCCATCAATTCTCCATCACTGGAGTGGATGCGGCTGGTTACCGGTGGTTCATAGGCGTTTAGCACTTCATAGTCTGGCAGGTCTTTCGACATATCATGGATAAACCAAGCCACACCCGCAACGACGAGTATTGCTGCTAACATACCCATTCCAACCAGATAGCCGAAAATTCTCAAAAGCATTTATCAACACCCATTTTTTGCTGCCCACAGCAATAGATTTAGTTCAAGCATACATCTACTGCCAGAATCACAGAACAGAAAATCTTACCTTAAGTAGCTACTAGCAAATAATGTGTCAAAATTGAATTCACATTCGTTTTCAATTTAGTAATTCAAGCACTTGTTGCAGATTTGCAACCTAATCTAAAGCTCCTTGGAGTTCTATTGAATGATTCTCGGCCTGAAAAAGTCGCTTACAGCTTGCGTAATCGCATTAGCGGTTTTATCCCGCCATTCCTTTGATCTTAATAGTTTTTCATCTTCCGTATTTGACAAATAACCTAATTCAATCAATACGCTAGGCACATCAGGCGCCTTCAGAACAGCAAACGCAGCTGACCTTTGAGGATTCTTGATTAGTCTTATTTCGCTTTTCATATTTTCGACCACTAACCCAGAAAAACGCTTGGAAAACCGCTTTGTTTCACGAGCGGTCAAGTCTGACAGAATATCGTTAATTCCAGCGGATTCTTCTTTCAAGGAAACTCCAGCCACTAAATCAGCCTGATTTTCCTGCTCCGCAAGTTGTTCAGAAAACCTGTCAGAAGCTCTTTTCGAAAGCGTATAAATGGTTGATCCGCGCACAAAGCGTTGCCTGACTGAGTCAGCATGAATTGAAATAAACAGATCCGCTTTCGATGCCTTTGTGTAATCCAAGCGTTGCCGCAATGATAAAAACGTGTCATCCGTTCGGGTCATCTTTACGTCAAATGGGCCGTTTTCAGAAATCTTGGCTTTCAATGATTTCG
>CAWUJF010000489.1:0-3233 GCA_963922405.1 uncultured Hyphomicrobiales bacterium
CAAATAAAGGGATAAGCGATTTCATACCACTGGCGGGAAACCGGACGAGTGAATACTCAAACTTGGCAAAAAAAAGATGGCCGCAGGGGCGTTCGCGACCATCTTCATAGGGAATAAAATGAAACACCAAGTATCCTGTTTGGTGTCGCAGTGTAATTTGCAAAGGCTGTGCCAAGTGGCATGCCACAACGACTTCAACTTTATCCAGCGCAGAAGATTTCTGTTTTCTTCAAATATTACAACAACTTAAAATATAGTCTTTGCAGATTGAGTCAGCATTACCAATGCAAAGGACAATTGAAACAAATTAATAATTGTGTCTCAAAATGGGCAAAGCAGCTGTCTAAAGTGTCTGAAAAGAGAAGTTGTATCAATTTCGAACACTATAATTTTGATCGATTGCAGGGGGAGTTTCCATGTTACTTCAAGCCTTTAACAGACTACTGATGCTACCATTCAGTCTCGCTCTGGCTTTGGTATTTCCGGTTTACGGCAGTGATGATTTGCCCGGTCAGGTTGATGGTTCACCTGATGCATCCGACCAAAGCGGCTTCAAACCACATGAACTCTCTTTTTCTCTACCCACAGATGGGCTAGCGAGGGCAGAGTTCCGGTCGGAAGCGTTTTACGCGGTTATTCTGAAGTCGGCCAGTCGATGCGCATTCAAGGAACGGGACCGCCTTGAGATACAGCAGCTTTTTTTAAAGAACAAAGTGTTCATGGACCGGTTTGGCTGTGATGACGACGTGGAAGAAAACATCACTTACTCAAACGTGAATCCGGATTTTTCTTTCATTGCGGTTTATGCAGGCATTGATAATGCAACTGCGAATGCGTTTTTCGATGATCAATCGCTTGGGAAAAAGTTCCCCGGGGCTAATATACGGAAAATGCAGGCTATTCTGGTTTTTCCTTAGTGTTAGCGGAATGCCGGCATCAGTTCATTTCGGCATCAGTTACCAATCTATGGATTCGCAAATCACGAAGGTCTCACAGTATCTGTGAATACTGACAATAGTTACAAATTTGACGCGTTAACGAGAAGGATTTGTGGTGATGAGCGATACTCCTCAAAATGAGATTGAATCCATGATGTTGGATACCGAACTGGCGGAGGAGATAGTTTCGCTGGCGGAATCCCCTTCATCTGAAAGTGACAATCAGGAAAGAACTGCGGCTGAACTGGTTTCAAGCAATATGACGCCGAGCGGTTCTGAGGGATTTCGCTACGAGTCAGCTGGCAACAGTGATTTTGCTGCCGAGGCTATTGTGCTCACCCGCGGACGCCCCACTCTGCTGGTGCAGGACGGTACTTTTGAACTGCCGACGAGCCGGACATGGCGCACATTGCTGGAGCAGCACCGAACCAACATAGAAGAGGCCATTGCGCGTGTGGGACGCGTGGAATTGCTCGGACATCCAGATTTTGACTGGGTTGGAACGGGGTGGATCGTGGCACCGGGGATCGTCGCCACGAACAGACATGTGGCTGTTGAATTTGCCCGCAAAACTGCAGCCGGCAGTTATGAGCCGAAGACCAATCCATTCACCGGAGATGCCATCTTATCTAGAATTGATCTGCGGGAAGAGCATGAAGGAGATGCCTCGTTTCAGGTTCCTGTATCCGAAATCATTTACATAGCCGACGATGATGGCCCGGACATTGCCCTTTTGAAAATGGAGGGTGACATTGCATTGCCTGATCCGCTTATTCTTGCTGAAGGCGATATTCAAAGAAGGCAGTCCATTGGTGTAATTGGCTATCCGGCGCATGATTCAAGGAACGGTCAGGATGCCATGACGCGTTATTTCGGGGACATCTACAACGTGAAACGGTTTGCTCCCGGCCGAATTATGGATATTGCCAACTCTCAACATTACTTCAAACATGACTGCACCACCCTGGGTGGAAACTCCGGTTCTTCCGTTATTGATCTGGAAACCGGTGAAGTGGTGGGGATTCACTTCGCAGGCCGTTACAGGCAGGGCAATTACGCAGTTAAGAATGAGCATATAAAGGAGGCTCTGCGTCAGGCCGGTCCTACAGTTGTACCCGTGCCACCTGTATCCATCCCCCCGATAGCTGATGGAACCCTGGCCCCGTCCCACTATGAAGGACGCAAGGGGTATGAGGCCTGTTTTCTTGGTGAGGGAAATGTTCCCCTCCCCAGACCCGGTGATCAGTGGGAAGGTGATTTGGCTGAAGTGGAGGCCGCTGAAGAAGATAGAGCTTATGAAGCGAAATATTGCCATTTCTCCGTTGTGGTCAGCAAAAGCAGAAAGCAACCGCTGGTCACAGCTGTGAACATTGATGGAACCCAATTACGCCGCCTCCGCCGAAGCGGTGACAAATGGTATCTGGATGGTCGAATTGCAGAGGAATTTCAGATCGGAAATGAAGCCTATCGCGGGAATGACCTCGATCGCGGCCACATGGTTAGACGCCTGGACCCGGTTTGGGGAGACGAAGAAGAAGCGCAACTGGCCAATGACGACACGTTTCACTATGTGAATTCCTGCCCGCAGCACAAGGATCTGAACCGGCAGGACTGGGTACGGCTTGAAGATGAAGTGTTGGATCATGCTGCTGCAAAGGATCAGAAACTGTCGATTTTTACCGGGCCGGTCATGAAAGATACCGATAAATGGTACACGCGTGGCGGTGACCAGATTGTGAAACTGCCCAAGGAATTCTGGAAAGTCGTTGCTTTAATTGATGAAAATACAAATCAGCTAAGCACCGCTGGATTTATTCTGAGTCAGGGTGATATGATCAGGGAATTTACAGAGGTACCTTTTGTTCCCGGCAGGTCTGCGGTCTACCAGGTTCAGGTTTCACTCATTGAAGAACATACTGGACTGGAGTTCGGTGTTCTAAAAGAATTTGATGCATTTACGGAAATTGCCAATCGGGAAACAATGCCCAAACAGGCAGTCCAGATCCACTCCAGTCGTGACCTTGTCTTCCCTCGGAGGACGTTTTGAACAGTAACGCAAGAGCAATAGAATGAGTGCACAGAATTTAATTCCCAGAATTAAAGAGGCTGCGAGCAAGCTTGATCGAACAGCCATTGCCTCATTGCTTGAAGATTTAGCGGCAAAAGTTACTGATGCTGATGACCTGGAAGAAAAGTCGCTAATAACAACGTTGTCCCATCTCAGATCAAACCGGTGGTTTGACGAGATTGAGTCTTTTGCCCAACTGATGTGGAAGATGGGTGTGCACTCCCCGG
>CAWUJF010000490.1:0-3222 GCA_963922405.1 uncultured Hyphomicrobiales bacterium
TAAACCCAGAATTGAAACCCACATTTCTGCGTCCGGTGAAGACAAAGAGAACGGTTCTTCAAGTAAAAAAATCAATGGAAACATGATGATACTTGAAGCGGTTAGCTGACCGGTTGATATGGCTATCGGGTCGTGATCCTTGAACCTTTTGCCCCAAACCCCGGCAAAACCATAGGAAATTGTAGCAAAAAGCACTGCAACCTGCGCCCAGGCTGATTTTTCAAGGCCTTCAAACAAATCTCCCCCGATCAAAATGCCAACGCCCACAAAGCCAAATACGATGCCCAGTATCTTGTTGAAGGTGAATTTTTCGTCCGTTGTGAAGGCATTTGCGATGATCAGGGTCCAAATCGGTGTCATGGCATTGACGACGGAGGCAAGGCTCGAACCGATTTCCTGCTGTCCGATGAGGATCAACGAGAAGGGGATGACATTGTTTATGATCCCCATCACCAGAATGCCGAAGAGCAAATGCCTGTTGGTTGGCATTTTGCGGCCGGTCATGACGAGAAACGCCCATAGTGTGATGGCTGCCAAAGCGACACGCAGAAAAACAACCGTAAAAGGTGGCCATTCCAGCATCAGGATCCTGCCGAAAAGGAAGGAGGAACCCCAGATCGCGGCGAGGGTTACAATCAAAATCCAGTCGCGGGTGCTGGCGGAAGGAGAGGTAGCGTTTGTCATGCGCTCAATAAAACTGAGATATCCGGAGTTTGCCACCCGAAACTTGTCTTATTTCCAGATTAATCCTGATTGACATAATTGACTGTGCCTGATCAGGATAAACCGGGTTGAGAGAGACGAATAAGAGAACCAAATGGCGGATCAAAACAGCGACCATGCGCTACGCGAAATTCTGAAATCAACGAAGACAATCGCCATGGTGGGAGTATCCAGCAATCCGGTGAAGGCATCCTATTTTGTTGCGCGGTACCTCAAATACAGGCGTTTCAGAGTGATCCCGGTTAATCCGGTATATGCGGGGCAGGAAATTCTGGGTATGCCCGTTTATGCTTCACTTGCTGAAATTCCCAAGGATATTTCCGTTGATATGGTCGATATATTTCGCAGGGCTGAGTTCGTGCCGGATCTTCTGGATGAGGCGCTGGAACATTTGAAGCCGGGCTTCAAAACACTCTGGATGCAGCTTGGCATCACCCATGATCAGGCAGCACAAAAGGCGAGGGATAACGGCATAACGGTGGTGGAGGACCGGTGTCCGAAAATGGAATATCAAAGACTTTCGGGGGAGCTAAGAAAAGCTGGGATCAATACGGGCATAATAACCTCAAAAAAGGAACTCTGGACAAATGAGTGAACAATCACTTTACGGTTTTGAAACCCTGCAAATTCACGCCGGTGCAAAGCCTGACCCTGCCACAGGTGCGCGTCAAACACCGATCTATCAGTCAACAGCCTTTGTGTTTGATGATGTGGAACATGCCGCCGCGTTGTTTGATCTCAAAGAAGTGGGTTTTATCTATTCAAGGCTTACCAATCCTACGGTTGCCGTGTTGCAGGAGAGGATTGCCACACTGGAAGGGGGAGCTGGTGCCGTTTGTTGCTCTTCCGGGCATGCCGCACAGATCATGGCTCTTTTTCCGCTCATGCAAACCGGTTGCAATGTGGTTGTTTCGGACAGGCTTTATGGTGGGTCAATCACGCAGTTTTCCCAGACGATCAAGCGCTTTGGCTGGACCGCGAAATTTGTGGATTTTGATGACCATCAGACAGTTGCTGCAGCTGTTGATGATGATACAAGGGCGATCTTCTGTGAGAGCATCTGTAATCCGGCGGGCTATCTGCTTGATATCCCGGCAATTGCAAAAATCGCTGATGATGCCGGACTGCCTCTGATCGTTGATAATACGTCGGCGACACCATTTCTGTGTAAACCGATTGAGTGGGGTGCTACGCTTGTGGTTCATTCAACCACAAAATACCTCACCGGCAATGGTACGGTAACCGGGGGATGCGTGGTGGACAGTGGCAAGTTTGACTGGTCCGCATCCGGTAAGTTTCCATCCCTGAGCGAGCCGGAGCCTGCTTATCATGGCTTGAGATTTCATGACACATTCGGACATCTGGCGTTTACATTTCATGGTATTGCGGTGGGTCTACGGGATCTAGGAATGACCATGAACCCGCAAGGTGCGCACTACACGCTGATGGGTATCGAGACCCTGAGCCTGCGCATGCAACGCCATGTGGAGAACGCGCTGAAGGTGGCAGAATGGTTGGAAGGCCATGAAGCGGTGGAAAGCGTGAGTTATGCGGGCCTGAAGTCATCTCATCTCTATGACCGGCAACAATCCCTCTATCCCAAAGGGGCAGGTGCGTTGTTCTGCTTTGCCTTGAAGGATGGTTATGAGGCTTGCGTAAAAACCGTAAACAGCCTCAACCTCATAAGCCTGGTGGCAAATCTTGGCGATGCGCGGACGCTGATCATCCATTCTGCTTCCACCACCCACCGGCAACTTAGCGAAGAGCAGCAGGAAGCAGCAGGGGCGGGCCCCAATGTTCTCAGGCTCTCCGTGGGAATTGAAACAGTAGAAGATATTATTGCTGATCTTGAGCAGGCGATTCCTTAAACAATAAGCAATTTTTAACATCTCATGGCCAGTATTCCGGGCCATGAGATTACTACAGGCATTTTCACTCATTTTTGCGTTGCTGATGGTTGCCGGCTGCAGCCCGTCATCGATTTTTGGTGAGAACAAACCGCAATCATCTGTAAATCCGATAGATGACAGACCCGTTGTGTTTGATCTCAACTCATCGATTGAGAAAATCAATGATGTGCGCCGCAAATACTTCCTGGCTCCAATCAAACTGGATAGCCGTTTACTGCAGGCGGCCGAAAACCACGCGCAGCTGATGAGCAGAACGGGAAAATTTGGCCATGAGTTTGGCCCTTCCACCAAGTTTCAACGACGTATCTTTTCGGTCGGCTTCAAAAACAGTGCAGGTGAGAATTTGGGCGTGGGATATCGCTCAATCGATGCGGCAATTGATGGTTGGTTGAATTCGCCTGGACATCGAAAAATCCTATTGAAACGCAATTACTCACTAGGTGGTTTGGCCTATGCGCCGAACCGTTCAGGCAAGAATCCGCGACTCAATCATTTCTGGGTGCTGATAGTTGGAGCAGAGGACTAGACCCACTCCAGCAGATGAGTGCCAGGGGCGCCGCGGCCCAATACCTGATCCAGAAATGGCATT
>CAWUJF010000491.1:0-3214 GCA_963922405.1 uncultured Hyphomicrobiales bacterium
TTCAGCGTTCCCTGAACATGTCGAACGCCAGCCCTAATGGCCGCCAGAGAATTAGCAACTGCTTGGCCAGTATCATCATGAGCATGGATACCTAGATTTGCTCCGGGAATGAGTTGGATTACCTTGGCAACAATTGCTTCGACTTCGTGTGGTTGCGTTCCGCCATTGGTGTCACATAGTACCACCCAACGGGCACCGGAAGTGTAAGCAGCAGCAGCGCATTGTAGTGCGTATTCTGGATTTGCTTTATATCCGTCAAAGAAGTGTTCGCAGTCCACCATGGCCATGCGGTCTGCTTCAGTAACCGCTTTAACTGATGACGTGATGCACTCAAGATTTTCTTCATTGGTAGTGTTGAGTGCCACTTTCACATGATAGTCCCACGCCTTTGCAACGTAGCAGATTGCATCGGTTTCTGATTGAAGGAGTGCTGCAATTCCAGGATCATTTGAAGCGGATACGCCTGGTCGTTTGGTCATGCCAAATCCAACGAAAGCCGCCTTTTCAGTTCGCTTCTTTGAGAAGAATTCTGTATCGGTCGGATTGGCTCCCGGATAACCACCTTCCACATAGTCGATACCCAAATTGTCCAGCATTTTTGCGATCCGGATTTTGTCTTGAACCGAAAAATCCACACCAGGTGTCTGCTGCCCATCGCGCAGCGTTGTGTCGAACAGATAAACGCGTTCTCGGCTCATCTCATTATCTCCCAAGTGGTGACCCGTTCACCAGTTTCTGAGTCTTTTGAATCCTTTAGCTGAATTCCCTGAGAAGCCAATTCATCTCTGATTCTGTCAGCTTCACCAAAATTCTTTTCGTTTAACGCGGCGAGACGTTTCGCAATCGTATCCATAATCGTGTCTTCCGAAACATCGGTTTCACGCTCAGTAAACTGAATACCCAGTATGTGCAGCGCTTCAGAAAGTGCATCCCCAGCTAGTTGATTTAGACCAGAAATCACATCGGATGTATTGAGGTCATCGCGGAGAGCCAGCAACACTTCGGCAGCATCTCCCTGGCTTTCTTCTGATGATTTTCTTTCCAATTTTGTGAGAATGTTTTCTGCTTCTTCTAACCGTTTGATACTAAAATCAATCGGTTCTCGATAATGAGTCATGAGCATCGCCAAACGCAACACTTCACCAGGCCATTTGCGACCTCCAAACCTCTCAGTATGCAGAAGATCATAAATGGTAATGAAGTTTCCATCGGACTTGGACATCTTCTTACCTTCAACCTGAAGGTAGCCGTTGTGCATCCAAATGTTTGCCATCCGGTCGGTACCGTGTGCACAGCAGGATTGAGCAATTTCATTCTCATGATGTGGAAAAATCAAATCCAAGCCGCCGCCATGAATATCAAATGTTTCACCCAGTTTCTCTTTGGCCATGACCGAGCATTCAATGTGCCAACCGGGCCGACCATGAATCGTTTCCCCGTTGAACACACCCTGCCAACCAGGTTCATTTTCATTCGACTCTTTCCATAAAACGAAGTCACCAGGATTCTCTTTATGCGCTTCAACAGCAACACGCGCACCAGCCTGTTGATCCTCCAACTTTCTGTTCGATAACCCACCATAATCGGGCATGGACTCAACACGGAACAGTACCTCCCTTCCCTGTTCGCCTTTCGCCACATAGGCATGACCTTTGTCAATCAGCGTCTGGATCATCTCGACCATGCCTTCGATATGCTCTGTAGCTCTTGGCTGATGGGTGGGTTCAAGACATCCCAGTGCCTTTACATCGTCCTGAAACTGATTGGCAGTGGTTTCAGTTACGTTTCGGATGGCTTCATTGAGCGGAAGATCTGGAAAATCGCGTAAGGCACGCGCATTAATCTTGTCATCCACATCCGTAATGTTGCGAACATAGGTAACGCTTTTCTCTCCGTAAACGTGATTTAACAGTCTGAAGAGTACGTCAAATACAATAACGGGCCGTGCATTACCGATATGAGCGAAGTCATAAACCGTGGGTCCGCAGACATACATTCGTACGTTTTCAGGATCCTCGGGCTCAAAACCCTCTTTTTGCCGGGTCAGAGTATTATAAAGCTTCAGTTTGCTCATCAAACAATTCCAAACATTCCTGTGCCGTGGCCCGGAGCGTTCAGTACAGCGATTTTAGGAAAAGAACGACCGGACCAGCTGTGTGCTAGTCAATAATGCAAATAGCAATACAAATTGCGTTAAAGGTCGTTTTCATAAATCCCTTATGCCGCCTAAGAAGGATTCCGTCAAGCGACAAACGGAGAAAGCAGAGAAATGGCGATCAATAACATTACTGCGGCAATCAGAAAATCGAGTATGCGCCAGGCTAACGGGTTTTCGAACAATGGCACCAATAATCGTGCACCATAGCCAAGGCTGAAGAACCACAGGAATGAAGATGCAACCGCGCCGGCACCAAATATGAACTTTCCCTCACCTGGAAACTGAGTTGAAAGACCGCCCAATAGTAACACTGTGTCCAGATATACATGCGGATTGAGAAACGTTAGCATCAAACAAATGGTCACCGCTTTCAGGAGACCATCTGCCCCTTCTTTTGCCGCTTTCAACCCATCAGGCTTTAACGCTCTTTTCAGGGCTAAAGCCGCATACCAGATAAGGAAGGCTGCGCCTCCAACCCTTATTGCGGTCAAAAGTGTGGGCGAGTTCTCAATGAAGGTCCCAACGCCTGCTACACCGATTGCTATAAGAAGTGCGTCCGACACCGCGCAGATGAGGCATACTGCAAACACATGCTCTCGTAAGAGACCCTGTCTTAGAACAAAGGCATTTTGTGCACCGATCGCTATGATCAAAGATGCGCCCAGTGCCAGTCCTGTTAGAAAGGGAGTAACCAACATAAAACCCAATTACTATTGATGGTATGAACTTACAGATTTGAAAAACTGTATCGAGTGACTGCCGGAAAGTACTGACTGGCGGGTCAAAGTCAAAGAAAAACTATTGTTTGTCCTCTTGATATCTATGAGCCAACGTAAAAGCCCAGATCAAAACAGATCCAGTTGATCAGTGTCAGGTTTTGGTTTCTTTGCTGGCGCTTTTGGCTGAAGTGGTTCAGCCTTGCCAGGTTTTTGAATGTCTGCGTCCGTGTTTGCCACTTTGTTTACCCGATCACTCACCGCGATTGCTTCAAAAAAGCCATCTTCCACCGCGGACATCAAATGTGCCACATCGCGGGGTTCCTGAGTTTTGCAATCG
>CAWUJF010000492.1:0-3206 GCA_963922405.1 uncultured Hyphomicrobiales bacterium
CCGGAAGCATGGGCACAACTGCGCAAGCAATCATGGATCTCCCGCAATATACTTTCGGTATGTTCACAAAGACCTTGGGGTTCGTACATGTAAAAGCTCGGCCGGATCCGCTGGCTAATCTGCCAACCCGCGAAAGTTTGGACGGCCTGCAAATGATAACTGAACAGCGTTACAAAGCGAGCAAAACAGCAGACGAACAGGACACTTACAAGCCAACTGCGAATGGATCTGAAACAGCTACCGATGACGCACAACAGGATCCGATTGAAGAAATCAAAAAACCGAATGATGGATGGGATGACGTCGGTGATGTAGATCCGATTTAAGCAGGGATCTGTTTATTCGCACAATATTTATGAAGCAAATGAAGTGGGGAATATGGCTCTGTTGAGCCATATTTAAGTGTCGCACAATATTTGATTTACGCACCTTGGCCTAATACACCTCATTTTCTGGCTTGTTTTTCTCTCCCTTGAAACGAGCGTGTACGCGCTCAAACAAGGCTCGGTTTTTCCACTCGTGTTTCATTTAGAAATTATAGCATCTTCACGTTACCAATATTTAATGTTTCATTCAGTTTCAGTACATCTCGGTTTTTGCATTTTTGTTGTGTTCAAAAACAACTATTTGGAGAAGAAAATGTATAAACAAATTTATAGAATTGCAGTTATTACCTCGATTACTTTTGCTGTAGCAATGCCAGCTGCTCAAGCTGAATTTACTGCAGCCGATCGCCTTGATGCTCAAGAGGCGCATGAGGAAAATCGACGACAAAGAGCTGAACAACGACACCAGCAGATGATGAATGACTTCCGAGATCATATGGAAAAATACCCATTCGAGCCGGGGAGAAAAAATATCTGGGGTGTTGTGGGTAAAGGTATCTTCAAAGCTACAGACAAATACTACAAAGATTACGTCAAAAAGAACCGAGCAAGAAATGCCTTGGCCAATGACACAAAAAAGCGGGGCATTATCAGAAACCAGCCGGTCAATCGCGTCAATTAATGTCTTTAGGCACCATTCAACAACTCATGCAATCGGGTGCTTAGACCCGATTGCATAACCAGCATTATAGAACTTTTTTATAATTAATTTCATACAGTTAATGATATTTTTTTTACATTTATTGTCGTACATCTACTTCAGTGACAGTATATTCATGACCTATCCCAGCGGTCATTAGTGTCTTTCCTAACGGTATTGGTGCTTTCCGCGCGCGGTTGTAAGCACCTATTGGATCATTGCTTTCAGCATCAGAATTCATTGCAGCAACAGCCTGTTCGCGGCGATGTCCCTCTCGCATATCCATTATCTGAAAAGGGTCGTAGAAACCCTTGCAGTTTTTCCGAAGGCAAGACGCGATCAGGGCTTCATCATCTAGGTATTGACAAATCAACCTCTCTAATAACAGTCGAAGATTGGTTCCTTTTGGAACACGCCAATGCATTGTACTACCGTTACTCATGTATCGTTTGATCAGATATTCTGTTTTATTGCCCATCATATTCTCGTGTTAAAAAAAAGCGCCTTCGGCGTTAGCTCTTAAAAAGAGCAATCTGCATATCTGGTGGAGAAATCCCATTTGGGTTAAACAAATGCAAGGTTTCCGGTGGCAAGGTAATTGACCGACAGCCAAGAGTAAGAGTAGATGCTCACATTCAAAGCAGACATTGGTTAGATTTTCTTCAATGCGGGCTCCGAGCCCAAGTTAGACGTTCAATCAGCATCGTAACTTTGATGGTTTCGCGCCTATACCAGCCATTCGGTGCCACTCTGGAAGTCAATTCAAACCTCGCGAAAGCCGATATTCGATAACGATTCTATAATTATAAAAGGGTGATCAATCTTAAATAGAAAATGCTAACTCTTCAAAACTAAAGCATCAAAAACCTTTGAATGAATGTCTAAGAGGATTTAATTTGTCGATAGGCAATGGCTATATGCAGTAAGAGGAACACTACATCGGCGATCTAGTGGATTTGAGCAGGCTTAAACAAATGGGCTTGTCAAGCTGATCCGCACGCTGGTGGAAGAAGTGCGTGTGATGGGCCGATCAACTCAGGGCGTGACCGTGCTCAACACTGCAGAATGCCAGAAGGTGGTTTCAGTAGAGCAGATCAGCGAGATGGAGTAAGATGAAGATGGGGAAGCCGGGAGCAACAACAGCGAGAATTGACTTATTGTTTTAAAGTTCTGGTGTTGCCTGCATGGTCAGTCTATCAAGGCTTGATGGATTGTTATTGAGCGAGTGAATTACTCAGACTTCCTGCGATCAAATTGATGAATTCCTCAACGAGTGCATCGCCTTCCTCTTTTGTGCAAGCAAGAGCAAGTCTTATTGTGGCGCCTGTTAATTCCATGTTCAGCATGCAGCGGGTCTTGAGTTCCATGTCGTTCCGGCAGCGCATATGGTGCGAGCGCAATAAAAACAAGCGCCGCATTTCGCCTTGTGTCTTTCAGATCAATCATCTGAAGTTGTCGGTCACTTTGTGAATAGCACCAGATATCGCGGATGGCCGGCTCTTTAAGGCAAGTCTGATAATAGTTCCAGATTGTAGCCTTGATCACTTGAATGGCAGTCTCTCGATCACGAATTTCCTCGAAGGCTAATTCAATTTGTTCACGAACTCTGCCCAGAAAACGATCAACGAGTGCCAGAACAACTGACTGTTTGCTTGGAAAATACTGATAAAGTGATCCGATTGGAACTTTTGCCGCGCGAGCAAGATCGTTCATTTGCAATCCCTCGCTCCCACTGTGGGCTATAATTGCCGTCGCGGTTTTTAAGATGACATTGACCCGTTCACGACTGCGTTTTTGGGTCGGCTTCTTCATTGTCAGGGTTTTGCTGTTCACTGGCTTTTCCCAAATTTCTTCTACTACCTTGACTTATATAATATGAGAATGTATCACATTTGTAAATGTGAGTGATGCTCATAATAGAGAGGACGCTATGGATAACACTATACCCAATCGTGCATGTATTGTTGGGGCCGGGCCAGGTGGCCTAGCTCTGGCACGAGCATTTAACAATCTTGGATTGGAATACGATATCATTGAGCGACATAGCGATGTTGGAGGTATATGGGATATCGAAAACACTGGCAGTCCAATGTACGAATCCGCACATTTTATCTCGTCCAAGACGCAAAGTTATTACACCGGTTATCCAATGCCTGAGGACTATCCCGACTATCCCAGCA
>CAWUJF010000493.1:0-3199 GCA_963922405.1 uncultured Hyphomicrobiales bacterium
TTCTTCTGGATAATCGAGAGAACGCTGGATTCTGCTTCGTTCCTGAGGCGGAACCATGGAAAGAATTTCTTCCTGGTCTGCTTCTTCCATGTCCTCAAGAATGAAGACCGCATCATCGGATTCCAGCTCCTGTACCGCTTCCGCAATTTTATGGTTTGAAACAGCATTCACGATATCAAGTCGAACGGCTTCATCAACTTCCGTCAGAGACCCGTAATCAAAAGTATCACCACTCAATTCCACAAGCTTGCGGCGTTCTTCAGATTCAAGTGCTTCCAGTAGATCACCAAGTTCAGACTCATGTAGCGGAGCTAGGCGTTTGATGAGTTTTGCGGCATTTTCGGAATGGATATGTTTACGGATTTTTGCAACAAACTCAGGACGTAAGGTATCATCCTCTGTGTAAACCAGAGCCTTCGTGGTTGTTGCGTCAGTTTTTAGTTCGTGCTCATCAGAAGTCATCCTTCCCTTATACATCCGGTGGTGTGAAGGGAAAGTGGCAATACATTGATTACTTCAGATATTTTCGAAGAATTCAGTCGGTTATCGGCTGCAGGTGTTCTTCCAGTGTTTCCCGCAAATGTTCGTGCTGGGTGGGTAGTTTCAGGTTAGACCCCAATTGCCGTAAGTCCTCGTCACGATCAAAGCCAGGTCCATTTGTAGCAATCTCGAACAAGATACCGCCAGGAGTTCTGAAATAGATTGCCCAGAAATAATCTCGGTCTATTACATTGGTCACAGAGTACCCGGTGTCCATCAAAGCTTTGCGGACTTCCAACTGATCAGCACGATTTTCCACGGCAAATGCGATATGATGAACCGAACCTGCACCTTGCTCTGCCTGCCGGTTACCTTGATTAGTCACAAGGTCGAGAATGTGAGCTTGGTTCCCGCCGTTTACGTGGAGACGTGTTACGCCATTGCTAGTTTCAAGGCGCTCATAATTCATGAACGTCAAAAGCTCCTGCATTGCTCCGGCATCGGCAAGCGTCATCGATGTGGAGTGAAAACCGCGAATTGCGAAATCCTCATCTATTCCGTCAACAATCCAGGGTACACGGTTATCGTCTTCAACTTCTATCAATGCAAATCCATCTCCGTCTGGACCGCTGAATTCAAGTCTCTCTTCACCAAACCTTGAAGTCCTGATCAGGTCTTTCACTTTCATTTCCGTGAAACGCTTGTGCCAGAAATCTAACGAGTTCGGAGGTACCGAAAAGCATGTAACGCCCACTTCACCCAGTCCGTGTCTTCCCAATGGCATATTGGGAAATGGAAAATAGGTCATCACAGAGCCCGGTGTTCCAAACTCGTCACCATAGTAAAGGTGATACACGTCTGGACGGTCAAAATTGACCGTCTTCTTCACCCGCCGCAGTCCAAGCACTTTCGTGAAAAAGTGATTGTTTACATTTGCATCCGCGGCCATTGAAGTCACATGATGAATACCCTGTATTTGCTTAAGCATCGCCTATTCTGATTCCCGTGCAATCTAGCCCTGAAAGATCATATATATGAATCCAAGAATTAAAAGAGTGGGATCAAGAACAATATGTTCACACTCAACTTGTAATTAAGGTAAACAAAGCGTAGTGAAACCTCCGATCAATTTAAAAGGTTTCTCTCACCCGAATGGCCGGCATATTCATTCTTAGCCTTGCCTATGTGTTCAGTCAGTTTTCCCGGGCATTTTTGGCAGTACTTACTCCAGTCCTCGGCAACGATTTGGGCATGGACCTAACTGGATTTGCCTACGCTTCCGGTGCATGGTTTATAGCATTTGCCTTGTTTCAGTTTCCTGTTGGGATCTTGCTGGACAGTATTGGTCCACGCAGAACAGCGGGATATATTTTCACATTATTCTCCGGTGGAGGTGTGTTCCTCTTCGCCGCCGCGACAAACCCGACTATGATTATTATAGCAATGGCTTTGATCGGTATAGGTTGTTCACCGGCACTAATGGCGCCGTTCTATATTTTCGTTAGAGAGTTTGATGCAGCTAAGTTTGCAACGCTTTCAGGAACCTTTATCGCAGTCGGCACATTGGGGAACATCGGAAGTTCAGAGCCGCTTGCCGCAGCCGTGGAAGCATTTGGATGGCGTAAAACAAGCTATATGGTTGGGGTTCTCGTAATCCTGATTGGCTTAGGAATCATGACAATGGTTAGAGACCCTGAGAGGCTGGATAATTCCGGACAAAAAGGTGGTTTTCTTGATGTCCTGAAAATCCGTCAGCTTTGGCCAATCTTTCCCATGGTTCTCGCTGGCTATGTGGCCGCAGCAAGCCTGCGTGGCTCTTGGGCTGGCCCAATGTTTGCCGACCTTTACAACTTCAACACCTTGGAGATAGGACGCGCAACCCTCTATATGGCGATTGCCCTGGCGTTGGGAACTCTGGTTTACGGCCCGCTGGACCGGGTTTTCAATTCAAGAAAAATAGTGGTTTTAACTGGAAACATCATCGTATTGATTGCATGCCTGATTTTGGTATTTCACATACCGGAAGAGCCAGTTTGGGCAACAGTCGCGATCGTCACAATCGGTTTTTTCGGTTCAAGCTACGCAGTACAAATGGCGCATGGTAAATCATTTGTGCCAATTCACCTCGCGGGTAGGGGCGTGACACTTCTCAACTTCTGCTCAATTGGTGGCGCAGGATTGTTTCAGTGGATCAGTGGACCGATAGTGGCCGCTAATGCGGTCGAAGGAAACCCTGAACCTCAGTATCAGGCGTTATTCGCTTTCTACGCAATCTTGATAGGTGTTGCAATTGTAAGCTACGCATTCGCTAAAGACGCAAAACCAAATCAAACCACTTAAAGTTCTTTTGCCCAATCAACAATTGCTTGGGTTACAAAGCTATTGTTTCCAGGGCTAAGAATATCACCAGCAATCACATGGTTGTATGGGTCTTCAGATTTCTCGACTAATACCTTTCTCGCAGGTCCGCCCCATTCATCTGCAACTTTCTCAATTTCTTCCGAAACAACAACAAGATCATCGGGTTGATAAATAAACAAAGCCGGCACATTTAACGTGGACTTATCCAATTTTTTCAAACGCTTAAGCACAGCAGTCATCGGAAAAATCGCTTTGCTTGGATAGGCGGTGGTCCACCATTTGCCATGCAACTCATTGGAAGGCTCCCAGGATCTTTCAGAGCCGGCTATAACGGGCAATATTGTCTCTGCCCAAGGAA
>CAWUJF010000494.1:0-3199 GCA_963922405.1 uncultured Hyphomicrobiales bacterium
AGATAGCCACATCGTCTTTTTGCAATTGTTCTTCAAAATCGCTCATCTGAAACTTGCGAATGTCTGCATTTAGATCGCCGACGGCTTCAACCGCTTTTTCTTTTGTGCGGTTCCAAACGATTACGTTGTGTCCGTTCTCAATCAGGCGACGCAGGCCTGGTACTGATGATAATCCGGTTCCGATCCAGTGTATAGTTTGCATCCTGCTTCCTCAAAGATCTTTGGTGTGGGTCTTGAAAACACTTTCGGCACGAGACCAAACCCCTTCATCCAATTTGTCGAGTGTCATCAGATGAGGCAGCAACTGATCAGCGTAGTCTTCACTGCTTTCGACTGGCAGCATGGAGGGTAAATTATCAATTGCCATCACATCAAGCGGATTTGGTTCGCCGGCAATTTGAAGGGTAGGTTCGGCAAAAGTGGTTGAGCGGTCATAAATCGGAATTGGATTGTAGTCGCTGTTGGGATCACATGAGACATCAGCGATTACCCGTAATGCTCTGTTTTCTTCAACAGCGGATTTGGGCACAAACACCGGTACTCCCGGCCGCGCCAAAATGCAGTTTACGAAAAGTGTGTGATCGAGGATTTCGGGGAAAGGACCGCCATGTGCAGTTTCTTCCATATCCCACCTTGTGGTTTTCATTTTGAGGGCTTCATAGAGATCGGAAGCGCCTGTACCCACCCGGCCTTTAGCTCCAATGATGATGGCACTTGGCAGTGGTGTCGCTGTATTTTCCAAAGCCTCCAACTTTCGGATGAGTTCAGTTACCAGAATATCCTTATCCTGATAAACGCTGACAGGGCCAAGTGAGATCTTTTCCAGTTGAGCAAGCCACGCCATCAGGCCGACGGCAGCGCCGGCAAAACCTGCCCAATAACCAAAGGCGGCTACGCGTCGTCCATTTTCATCCGTGAGGTATTCTAGATCATAAAGTGTTCCACCGGCACGCTTGAAACGCCTCAAAAGATGTGGACCGTCTTTCTGTCCCTTGTATGCATGTCCGAACATGATATGGCGGTGTTTCAAGTCTGGACCGTCTTCATCCAATTCCTTAAGTCCAAATATGATTACATCTGAAGGTGCGTCGGGCCAGGAGTGTTCCTGAGCTATGGTGCAACCAGCTTCTTTGTATGCACTGATAGGAATAGCCCGAGAGCTACTTTCTTCAACTGTGATGTCAAAGCCTTTATTTATCAATTTCTTAGCGCCTGTTGGTGTTAGTCCAACACGCTGCTCGAATGGCCGTTGTTCAGCCCTTACCCAGATATGTGCCACTTAGAAAATTCCTGTTTTGAACTGGACTACCTGAAATAACAAAGCCATTCAAACCAAATATCAATTGAGGCTCTTGCGCTCGGAAATTTTCCTGATCAGTTCCATCAGATCTTTACCGGTGAACGGCTTGTCGATTGCAAGAATCTCGGGTTTGCTCAGGAATGTCCTTGCATTTTGCCCAAGGCTGTCACCTGTGAAGAAGCCAAATTTGAGTTTCATGTCTGGATGTATATTGCAAACTGCTTCGTAAAAAGCTGGACCATCCATCTTTGGCATTCGCAAGTCACTGATCACAACATCATATTCCTTCTTCCCGATCATTGAGATGGCTGTGTCACCATCTGTTGCGACGTCGCATTCGTAACCAGCAATTGTGAGTTGATCGGATGCGATTTCCGCCACATCTTCTTCATCATCGAGCACCAATATCTTGAGCGGATTGACCTCATTTTTAGTGTTTTTCAAACCTGATTGCTTAGAAAGCTTGTTTTGTTCCAAGTTTGCAATTGGAAGCTTAATCTCAAACAGCGCACCTCCCAGTTTTGGTGCTTTATCCACCGAGATGGACCCGTTATGAGCCTTGATGATATTGCTTACGATTGACAAACCAATCCCGGTGCCAACACCCTCAGCTTTTGTGGTGTAAAATGGGTCGAAAATTTTGGAATGCTGTTCTTCTGGGATGCCGGGTCCACTGTCGGCAACGATGTATCTCACACATTTGCCCTTGTCGCAAAGGTCTATGGAAATGTTTGCAATCCGATCGCCTGAAACTGCCGTTAAAGCCTGTTGAGTATTAACCAGCAGATTGGTCAATACCTGACCGATTTGCGTTTTGTCACCGTAGACCGGTGGAAGGTTTTCTTCTGCAAACATCTTCAATTGAATATTGTTCGTAGCGAATGCGTATTCCAACAACTGCATTGTTTCATTCACAGGGGCTAGTGGATCGAATGCTTCGCGCTCCGGTTGCTTTTGACGAACAGCTGCCAAAAACGTTCTGACAATCGATGCGCATCGGTTTGCTGCACCCTTGATGCGTTTTGCTCTTTTCTGCAGTTTTTCATCCTCTGCGATCTCTGCCAAAAGGTCAGCCTGTCCAACCACAACCGCCAATGGGTTGTTGAGCTCATGAGCCACATTAGCCAGCAATGATCCCAGGGCTCCCATTTTTTCATTCTGAACAATAGCCTCGCGCTGCTTGATCATCTTCTTTTCAAGCTTTTTGGTTTCCGTGAGATCTCTCACGTAGGCTACCAGAAACCGTTGCGAAGATTCCGTGCTTAAAACATCTTCCTGATCAAAGACCGAGAAAGCAGCCACATCTCTGTTCGCTGCAGTAAAAGTGGCTTCAGCGGGAAATGTTGAGCCATCCTTCCTCTTGAATGTGGTTTCCAATCTTTTTGCGAAAAAATTTGGTCCGAACTGATCCGTCAAATAGTTTTTGAGTATTGTCTGTTGAGGATCATGATGGTCACCCGGTACGATCAGGAAACCAATTCGCTTTCCAATTACTTCGTTGCGTTTGTAGCCGAATGTTTCGACAGCAGCTGGATTAAACTCACGGATCTCCCCGTTTTCATCAAATGTCACGATTGCATCAATGGAAGCGGAAATGATTGCATTTCTTTCTCGTGCATTTGACGCGAGTGCATGTTCCGCAATTCTGGCGCTGGTAATGTCACGGCCTGCTGATTGATATCCTGTCAGGTTGCCATGTTCATCGAACAATGCGTGGTTCGTCCAGGATTGGAATTGCAAGTTTCCGTTAGCAACTTTTTCCAGATGTTCGAAATATGCCATTGGGTTTTCTGGCGTCAGCTTGGACAGTTCCTCGATCAGGTTTTTCTTTGCATCCTCATCAACCAGAACATCAACAATATATTGGCCAAGGACGTCATCGTTATCAGGATCGTCAAG
>CAWUJF010000495.1:0-3195 GCA_963922405.1 uncultured Hyphomicrobiales bacterium
CACGATGCATATATGACGCATGGCAAAGGGATTTTATCGAGGGTGGCAAACAAAAACTAAAGGAGAGAAGTGGAAAGGAAACTTCCTCAAATTTCCTGGATGATGAGCTCTGTCGAAAAATTGTTTATGCTTTTCCGGGTAACATGCTCATTTCTCGACCCGCAGACGGATCTATCCTTTTTCGGTCTGAAACAACGCAGGCCACATTCGGCAAGCGCAGGCGTACCAGCGAACACTGGGCCATGCAGGATGAACGAGAAGAATTTATAAAAGCACTAAACAAAAATGGCCGTGTTGATGACATGTTGTTTTCTGGCCGTAAATTCGATGATGCCAGTTTCCCGGCAATATTGTCCGCACAACTGATAGAGCATGACGGCGAAACAATAAGCATATCCACGTCTAAAGATCTCACTCGGTTTTTTGCAATGCGTGACGAAATTGAGCAGGCAAATGCGCGTTTTCACGAAGCGTTGGAAGCCTTTGATATCGGTTTTGTAATGTGGGATTCAGATTTTCGCCTTGTATTGGAAAACCAGAAGATGGCCACAATTTTATATCCGAACGGTGGGCGAACAAGGACGCCAAAGGCTGGAGATCCGTTTGAACAAGTAGTTTCTGATCAACTTGAAGACGGGATATATTTGCTGCCTGAAGAAGCAACTCTGGACCAGATTTTACCGATGTGGAAACAGTTGCTGGAATCTCATTCAAAAGATCAAGACATACAGCTCGCAGATGGACGCATTTTGTCCGGTTCCTCCCACGATACCCAACACGGTGGATACCTATTAACGTTCAAGGATGTCACCGAACAAAGACGAGTGGAGCAGGAGAAAGAGCAATTAAACAGACGTATGACCGCCGTTCTGGATTCACTCGACGTGGGTGTTGTTTTCCGGGATGCGGATATGCGGTTTGTGATGGCCAACAAAGCCATGCATGAGATTGCATATTCCAAGATCGATCCACCGCAACCAGGGGAACGTATTGCAGAGATAGGTAAGCGGCAGATCGAAGCGGGCACTTTCAAAATCCATGAAGAATCGTCGATCATGACAGAGGACATGGTCAAGGATTACATGAAGGGCTTTCGCGTAGAGCTATCCGACGGCAGGATCTTGAGAGGCTCATCACATGAAATCGGTATAGATGGGTATCTTCAGACCTTTACCGATATCACAAATGAAGTGCGATCTGAGGAACGTAAGCTTGCAGCCGTCAATGACGCAATCCAAGCGCTCGATGAAGGGTTTGTTTTGTGGGACGCCGATCTACGGTTCATTTTGGCAAATCAACGGATGTATGATCTTGTGTATTCAAAGGTGGAAGATCCGAAGCCGGGAGATAGCTGGAAGGAAATAACTCAAAAGCAAATTGATGCTGGCCTGTTCTCAATCGAAGAAGTCAATTCTATTGATGATTTTTTTGCCAAGAGATTCAAATCAATAACCAAGTATGAGAAAAATGTTGATGTTCGTTTGAGCGACGGCACCATTCTTGTGGGTTCAGCGCACAAGACAGATCTTGGAGGTTATCTGGTAACGTTCCGTGATGTGACAGCTGAACGCAGGGTAGAAGAGCGTATGAACGATATCATCCAATCGCTGGATGAAGGCATTTCGCTTTATGATTCTGATCTCAAATTTATCATGAGAAACGAACGGCGATATGACATGCTGTCAGAGCATGATAATATCATCGATCCAGGTACGCATCTTGGTGATGTTACTCTGGAATTGGCTTCATCAGGAAGAATAAAGCTGTCTGACGGTGAAACGCCACAGGAATGGTCAGACCGGATTGTGGAGCTCACTAAAGAGTATTCAAAGGGTATCGAAATAACGGGAACGGATGACAGGGAATACGAACTCTCTGTTCACGATACACAGCTTGATGGTTATCTTCTTACCTTTAAAGATGTGACCGAACAGCGGCGAGCCGAGATTGCCGAGCGTGAAGCAAATTCATTGTTGAAGCTGATCATCGATGCCTGCCCCGCATCGTTTCTTGTTTCAAGGTTGGACGATGGAAAGATCATCTATTTTCCAGCGGAATCCCGGAAGCGATTTGGTGAAGTCGACTCAACTCTACAGTTCTTTGTGGATCCAAAAGATCGCCTGAAATATGTTAACGATCTTATGCCGGCAGGCAGGCTGGACAATTATCCAATCCGGTTCCGAAGGCATGATGGGTCGATAAGTGATGGTCTCGTATCGGCTAGAGTTGTCTCATATAAGGGAGATGATGTTATCGTCACTTCCACGAGAGACATTTCAAAACAACTTGAGATGCAGGCACAGTTGGATCGGCAGAAGGAAGTTGCCCACCAAAATGAGAAACTATCTGCATTGGGTGAGTTGTTAGCCGGAGTTTCCCATGAACTGAATAATCCGCTTTCTATCGTGGTTGGTTATTCTTTGATGTTGCAGGGTAAAGTTGATGACCCGGTCATAGACAAGCGCATCAGCAGAATTGGTCAGGCAGCTGAACGTTGCGCCAAGATCGTCAAAATGTTTCTGGCTATGGCTAGGCAAAAGCCTCTGGAACTTGTTCAATGCTCAATCAATGAACTGATTGATGCGACGTTGGATGTTGCTGGATATAGCTTTAAGAGCTCAGGTGGCAGGATAAAGCTTGAGTTGGAGGATAATATTCCACCTGTTTCTGCGGATCCCGATCAGCTTGCCCAAGTGATTACCAATCTGGTTATTAATGCGGAACAGGCCCTGAAGGAAATCGATGATGATCCAAGAATAAAGGTAAAAACCCGTTACGATGATAAAAGCCGTAAGGTCATAATCAAGGTTCGTGATAACGGCAACGGCATCCCGAAGAAAATCCAAAGTCGTGTTTTTGAACCATTCTTTACAACTAAAGAAGTTGGAACCGGAACCGGTGTGGGTCTGGCATTCTGTCATCGCACGATTACTGCACATAATGGTACATTGGCACTGGATTCAAGCCGTAGTGAAGGCACAACTTTTACAATTCGACTGCCTGCAATGGTTAGTCCAATTCAATCCGCATCAACAGATGAAGTAAGAGCGGTGAAGCACGGTAAAAACTCGATCTTGATTGTGGATGATGAGGAGGTTGTAACAGAGCTAATACAGGATATTCTCGTAGATAACGGGTACAATGTGACTGTTGAGCATAGCGCCGTAAACGCAGTCAAACGGTTTGATGAAACAC
>CAWUJF010000496.1:0-3170 GCA_963922405.1 uncultured Hyphomicrobiales bacterium
CAAGGAATTTCTTGATTATTCTGCACTCGCTTCTTACCCGAAAGACGGTCAGCATATTGGTATTATTGCGGTTGAGTTGGGTGTTGGGATCACGGTTGCATCCGTAATGGTTGCGATTTACTACGCGTTCGCCGCAAGGCCGCCTCGTATCAGTGATGAGGAATGGTGATCGAGATGGATTTCACTTTGGGGCATATGAACTATTGGCTTTTCATCGTTTTGATGATGACCGGCTTTTATATTGTTGTGGCACGCGGCAACTACGTTAAGAAAATTGTGGGCTTGAACGTATTCCAGGTTTCCGTATTCATGTTTTACATCTCAACCGGAAAAATCACCGGCGGCACAGCACCAATCTATCCGATTGATCTAGATGTAAATCCAGACGTGGTTTACTCCAATCCTTTGCCACATGTATTGATTCTTACCGCAATTGTTGTTGGTGTCGCCACAACCTCGCTCGGGCTAGCTTTGATCGTACGTATTCGCGAGGAGTACGGCACAATCGAGGAAGAAGAGATTCTGGACATCGAGCGGCAAATGCAAAGCGAGGAAAACGCTGATCATGGAGAAGCGATGGGAGGGCGCGCCTGATGGCAGACGCCTCCGTCGCCTCTGAATTGGGAATAATCGAACAGCTTCCATTGCTAACAGTCGTGGTGCCAATGCTGGCCGCCCCTTTATGCATTGTGTTTGGAAACAGGCATATTGCTTGGGTATTAGCCTTCGCATCAAGTTTGTTCGCCTTTTTAGGCTCCGTGCATTTAATGGCACAGGTAATGGATGGTGATGTGATTTCCTACCATCTAGGAGGTTGGGCACCACCACTTGGCATCGAATACAGAATTGATGAAGCAAACGCGTTTGTCATGATGTTGATTTCCGGGATAAGCACAGTCGTATTGCCGTATGCGATAAAGAGCATTGCCCATGAGGTGAAGAAAGTAAGCCATACGCTTTTTTACTGCTGCTATCTGTTGTGCTTCACCGGTCTTATGGGGATGGTCGCCACTGGCGACGCCTTCAACGTATTCGTTTTTCTCGAGATATCGTCTCTTTCAACCTATGTGCTGATCGCAATGGGGGCAGAGCACGATAAAAGAGCACTCACTGCTGCCTACGACTATCTGATCATGGGTACGATCGGCGCCACATTCTTCGTCATCGGGATTGGTTTCCTTTATATGGCAACGGGCACGCTGAATATGGCTGACCTGTCGGAGCGCTTGACGACCATGGGTGATAACCGAACGGTGCAGGCAGCCTTTGCATTCATTGTAATTGGAATGGGTTTGAAAGCAGCTATTTATCCGCTTCACCTCTGGTTGCCTAATGCCTATACCTATGCACCGTCAGCGGTCACAATATTCTTGGCTGCAACAGCAACCAAAGCTGCTATCTACGTTTTGATACGGTTTATGTTCTCCGTGTTTCAACCGCAATTCGCGTTCGAAATCAACACCATGCTCTGGATTCTGATGCCGCTCGCGATCCTGGCGATGTTTGCAGCTTCGCTCATTGCAGTTTTCCAGTCAGATCTAAAGAGACTTCTTGCCTATTCAAGTATTGCACAGATCGGATACATGATCCTGGGCGTTTCGCTGGCAACACAGACGAGTCTGACAGCAGCAATTGTGCACTTGTTTAACCATGGTATTAGTAAGGCAGCGTTGTTCATGGCGCTGGGTGCTTATGTCATGCGTTCCGGCGACTCATTTTTGAATTCTCTATCGGGTCTTGGCAAACGGATGCCCTGGACAAGTGCCGTATTTTTCATTGGCGGTTTGAGCCTTATTGGTGTTCCAGGTACAGCAGGTTTCATCTCCAAATGGGTCTTGGTGAATGCTGCTCTAGAACTTGATTTTTGGTGGCTCGCATTGCTGATAGCCGGATCTTCCCTGCTGGCTGTTGTTTATGTGTGGAAATCCATTGAGGTGCTTTACCTGCAGGACCCCTTAGAGGGCACTGCTGCAAAAGAAGCGCCGTTGTCCATGCTTATACCCATGTGGGTTCTGGCATTTGCCTGCATTTATGCCGGTTTTGATACAGACGGTACAACTCGAATGGCTCAAATCGCAGCTGAAGGCTTACTGCCCACTTCGGGAGGCAATCAGTAATGGACACCAATACCGCAATTATTGTTTCCCTTCTGCTGCCCATGATTGCCACTGTAAGCAATCTTCTTCATCCAACACAAAACAACTTGCGTGATGGCCTAACTTTTATTGCAGCCCTAGGCACTTTTGGATGTGTACTTAGTATATTATTCAACAACGGTGGAGCCCCGACTGAAACATTCACCCTTTTCAGCGTCATGCCTGGTCTGGATGTGGCCTTTCATGTGGAGCCACTCGGGCTACTTTTTGCCCTCATAGCGTCCGGTCTTTGGTGTGTAACGCATCTCTACGCAGTCGGTTATATGCGCGGTAACAAGGAAGAAAATCACGCTCGGTTCTTTGCGGCGTTTTCGTTTTCGATCGGGTCTACATTGGCCATTGCGTTTTCCGCGAACATGTTTTCGCTCTTCATCTTCTATGAAATCCTGACGGTTGCCACCTATCCGCTGGTTGCTCACAAGGGAACTGAAGAAGCAAAACGTGGAGCCAGGGTGTATCTCGGTATCTTGCTTGGCACTTCTATAGGTCTCCAACTGGTTGCCATTGTATGGACGCTGGTTATCGCTGGTACGCTTGACTTCACACCTGGCGGTATTCTGGATGGTAAAGTTGGCGCTGGATTGGCTGCGGTACTACTGGCCCTTTATGCATTTGGTATAGGCAAGGCGGCTTTGATGCCATTCCACAGATGGTTGCCATCAGCCATGGTGGCGCCTACACCGGTTTCCGCTCTGCTGCACGCAGTCGCGGTGGTGAAAGCCGGTGTGTTCACCATGCTGAAAGTCGGTGTTTATATTTTCGGCATTGATTTTCTCGCAGAAACAAATGCATCAGACTGGTTAATGTGGCTGGCAGCTTTCTCTATTCTGTCTGCTTCCGTTGTTGCCATGACAAAAGATAATCTCAAGGCTCGTCTAGCTTATTCAACGGTCAGTCAGCTTTCCTACATTACACTCGGTATGGCGCTGGCCACATCCATGGGTGCAATTGGCGGCGGCTTACATATTGCAATGCATGCCTTCGGTAAAATTACACTGTTCATGTGCGCTGGTG
>CAWUJF010000497.1:0-3163 GCA_963922405.1 uncultured Hyphomicrobiales bacterium
CAGTCATGTCTTTGCCGGAAAAAGTGGCAATATTCGACACCATCAAGAAGCCACACAATCCCATAAACAAAGCCGAACTCCAGGCAAATCCAGGTGTGTTTTCAACACCGAGTAACAGGAAGTAGACTGGCAACAACACGACTAACGCACCAGCCGGTGCTGGTACGCCAATGAAGAACCGGTTTCGCCATTGAGGTTGATCCGGATTATCAAGCATAACGTTAAAGCGCGCCAGCCTTAGGCAGGCGCAACTTGCATACACAAGAGCAAACATCCAACCAAAGCGCTCCACTTCATGCAGGAGCGTAAAATAGAGCAGCATTGCAGGTGCGACACCGAAATTCACAAAATCAGCAAGACTGTCCATCTCTGCGCCAAAACGCGTTGTGGATTTCAGGAACCTGGCGACACGACCATCAATCCCATCCAGAAATCCGGCAAAGATGATGGCTGCTACTGCAAGCTCGATCCTTTCTTCAATCGCAAAACGAATTGAAGTGAGACCGGAACAAATTGCAAGCAAAGTCAAAAGGTTAGGAAAGATTGTGCGAAGGGGAATGTCACGCAGACGGATCGACGCATCGTCATTTGGAGACGACTTTTCACTGTCACCATCTGGGTCAAACGGGGGAAACGGAGTTTCCATCAGGTCCTCGCAATGTTTGTTACCAATCTAGCTTAGCCGGATCAGCGGTACGGTAGTATCGTCATTAAATCTGGCCAGTATGGTTTCACCTGCAATTGCAGTCTGTCCAACAGCAACAACCGCCTTTGCATCATCAGGCAAATACACATCCAGGCGTGAACCAAATCTGATCAGGCCAAACCGCTCACCGGGGCTCAAGTCTTCATCCTCGTTGGCCCAACAAACGATACGTCTGGCCACAAGTCCCGCAATTTGAACGACCGCTATCTTTCCTTGCTCAGTCTCCAGAACCAGAGAGTTACGCTCGTTGTCTTGTGATGCCTTGTCCAGTTCTGCGTTCAGAAACTGACCCTTTTTATAGACAACTTTTGTAATTTTTCCCCGCATGGGTGAGCGGTTCACGTGACAGTTAAAAACATTCATAAACACTGAAACACGCAACATTGGCTCTTCACCAAGATCCAGTTCCTTTGGTGGCACGATTTTTCCCACATGTGAAACTTTGCCATCCGCGGGGCTCACTACTAACTCATTGCTGATTGGAGTGACCCGTTTTGGATCTCGGAAGAAAAGTGCGCACCATACTGTCAAGGCAAGGCCTAGATAAAATAATGGTTCCCAGAGCCACGCCAAGAAAAGGGTTGCTACTGCAAAAATGGCTACAAACTTGTAGCCCTCCGGGTGAATTGGAGGAATTGCGTTTTTAATTGAATTTGTAAGGCTCATAATCAGTTTATTGGTTATTGATGCAAGGTTGAGTGCTATCAGTTTTGTGTTGCCGACTCAATGTCAGTAACAGACTGATATCATCTTAATATACCCAGGTCGTCATTTTCTCGGGCTTGTCTCAGTTTATCTTCTGCCTCTGTAGCTTCGCGCTGTCGGTTCCACATCTGCGCATATAGACCATCTTGTTTGAGAAGCTCATCATGGGTTCCCCGTTCCACGATTTCCCCAGCTTGCAGCACCAGAATTTCATCTGCACTGACTACGGTGGACAGCCTATGAGCAATGACAACGGTTGTTCGGTTTTTTGAGACCACATCAAGTGCGGTCTGAATTTCCCGTTCCGTTTGTGTATCCAGGGCTGAGGTAGCCTCATCAAGGATGAGGATTGGAGGGGCTTTCAACAAGGTTCGAGCAATCGCTACACGCTGTTTTTCACCGCCAGAAAGTTTAAGACCGCGTTCACCCACCTCTGTATCAAATCCTTCCGGAAGTGCGCGAATAAAGTCACCAATCTGAGCCATATCTGCAGCCTGCTCAATCTCAGCATCAGTCGCATCTGGTCGGCCATAGCGGATGTTATAAGCGATCGTCTCGTTAAAGAGCACTGTATCTTGTGGCACCATGCCAATCTCTGACCTAAGGCTCTGTTGCTGCACGTCTCTTAAATCTTGATCGTCGATCAACACTGCCCCATCTGACACGTCATAAAAGCGGAAAAGCAGCCTTGAAATGGTGGATTTACCAGCACCTGAAGGTCCTACAATTGCCACGGTTTTTCCTGGTGGTACATCGAAGGACACATTTTTAAGAATTGGCCGTTCTTCCTCATAGCGGAAACTAACTGAATTGAATTTTATGCCGCCGTCTTTGACTGACAAAGGCTTTGAATTCGGCTTGTCCTGAATTTCCTGTTCGACGCCCAATAGCGTAAACATTTCTTCCAGATCAGCAAAACCCTGACGAATTTCCCGGTACATGAATCCAATGAAGTTTAGGGGTAAGAACAATTGCATAAGCAATGCATTGATCATCACGAAGTCACCAATGGTTTGTTCACCAGCCTGTACAGCCTTAACCGACAAGAGCATGCATGCAATCATGCCACCTGCCATGATGATTGCCTGTCCAAAGTTCAGGTAGGCGAGGGAAGTCCACACCTTTGTAGCTGCTTTTTCATACCGCTCCATGGACACGCCAAATCGGTTACTTTCCAATTCCTCATTGCCGAAATATTTTACAGTCTCAAAGTTCAATAGTGAATCGATCGCTTTGGAATTGGCGTCCGTGTCATTCTTGTTCATATCCCGGCGTATGTTGATCCGCCAATCCGATGCACGCACTGTGAACCAAACGTAGATCCAGATCATTATGCTGATAACAAGCACATAACGGAAATCAAACCAGTACCAGATCACAACCGCCATGAATGCAAATTCCAGAATGGTTGGTACACCGTTCAGAATTGAAAACCGCACTATGGCTTCAATTCCTTTGGTACCCCTTTCAATAACTCGCGTAAGGCCACCTGTACGCCTTTGCAGGTGGTATCGCAGGCTGAGAGAATGAAGATGGGCAAAAACGATGGTAGAAAGCTGTCTGACTGCGAATTGTCCCACACTTGCAAAAAGCGCATCCCGGAGCTGGTTTAGGCCCATCATCAAGACGCGGCCCACATTGTAAGCAATTACCAGAACGACTGGTGTCAGGAATATCACCGGCAGCCAATCTTGTAGAGATGTTTCAGTTGAAAGATCGCCGGTCAGCGCATCCGTGGCTAGCTTGTACAGA
>CAWUJF010000498.1:0-3160 GCA_963922405.1 uncultured Hyphomicrobiales bacterium
TTGATTGGTTTTAGGTGTTTTGGTGGTAGTTGCGGCTTTCTGTCTTTTTCGACTTTGGCTTTTGTGGTTTCCAATACCAATGTGTTTTCCGGATCTTTAATATCAGCCATAATACTGTCCCTAATTTCTGTATTAAAATTTATCTGAAGTGCGGACTTTGATCATCTTGTCAGGATCGGTAACAAGACCATTTTGTGCCCGGTTCCCTTTTTTGATCGCATCAACAAATTCCATGCCTTTGGTGACCTTTCCGAACACAGTATATTGGTTGTTCAGGAAGTCGCCTTGTTCAAACATGATGAAGAATTGTGAGTTTCCAGAATTTGGATTTTGTGATCGTGCCATGCCCAAAACGCCACGCGCAAATGGTTCAGGTGTAAATTCTGCCTTCAAATCCGGTAATTCTGATCCACCTCTACCGGTTCCGGTCGGATCGCCTGTTTGAGCCATAAATCCATCGATTACACGATGAAAGACGATGCCATCATAAAAACCCTCATTGGCAAGTGTCGTAATTCTTTCCACATGGTTTGGTGCAAGGTCCGGGCGCAGCTCGATTTCAACGATTCCGTCTTTGAGCTGTATCATCAATTTATTCGATTCGGCGAATGCAGCGGAGGTCATGATTGCTACTGCAAACAGGAAGCTTGTGACGATCTGGATAAGGTTTTTCATCAGGATTCTTTCGATTAAGAGTGGTGAGTGTATCTCAAATTGGTTTTACTGCGTCAATTTGGATTTCAACGCGGCATTTACTGAAGGCGGTACAAAGGGTGATACGTCACCCCCCATTTTCGCTATCTGCCGAACCAATGTAGCTGTAATATGGCGTGTTTTGGGCGTTGCCGGTAAAAAAACCGTGGTTAGATCGCTTTCCATTTCGCCATTCATACCAGACATCTGCATTTCATAGTTGAGGTCAGTGCTATCCCTTACTCCCCGTATGAGAATGGTAGCACCAGCGGACTTTGCCGCATCCACAACCAGATTATCAAATGGTTCAACTGAAACTTTTTTTGCATGTTCTTCACCAAATTCCATGGTGATTTCACGAATGAGTGACGCACGTTCTTCTAGGGTGAACATGGGTGTTTTGCCAGGATGAACTCCAATAGCAACGATAACTTCATCCGCAAGCACCAAAGATTGACGCAAAACGTCTATGTGGCCGTTGGTTATGGGGTCAAATGAACCTGGGTAATAAGCTATGCGTTTCATGGAAATCCTTTTGTCACGGCTTAATGAGGTTAGCAAGTGGAGTTTGGAAGTAATCTAATGCAAATCTTTGCGAAATTTACGCACAGTGTGTGCATTTGTGCACAGAAGCTGCTCACAACATCCGTCATAGTTGTGAAGACAGTTGAGACGACACAATATCCCTAAAGTGCTAACTGTCAGACTGTAAACACACAAAGAAGGAATTAAACCGATGCTTATGTTAATTGCCGCAATGACAATGGCTTCTTTGACTGGATACGCTGCCGTTAAAGCAATTCTGTCGGAAGACATTTAATTCCTGGTTACAGAATAAAGGACCTTTAATCCCGGGTCCTTGAGACCAGTCAGCCCCTCCCTGCTAGACTGGTCAGGACGCCAACGCCCAAGGCGTCTTCCAAGCGCAACAGCGCTACATGACTGAAGGTATTCCTCCTAAACTCCTCCCTGACTGGAGGAATACCTGACAGTCAGCCAAAACTCTCCGATTTTAATATGATATGCTTTGCTGAAATATAGAAAGTTATGTGTCAAACGCGTTCGGTTTTCACGTAATTTAGCGGTAATTCAGTCGTATCCTTGATCCGCTCCATGGCAAAGGCACTGGAAACGTTCTCAATATCTATTTCCGACACCAGTTTCTTGTAAAATCGGTCATAGGCATTGATATCAGGCACCACGACCTTCAGCAGATAGTCAATATCTCCACTCATGCGGTAAAACCCAGCCACTTCAGGGAATTTGGCAATCACCTCCGAGAAGCGCTTCAACCAGTCTTCATTGTGTTGATCTGTCTTTATGGAAACGAAAACGGTTACACCCGCATTGACCTTTTCAGGGTCCAGTATGGCAACCCGTTTGCGGATAACCTTATCTTCCTCCAATTTCTGGATACGACGCCAACAGGGTGTCGTGGAAAGTCCCACTCTTCTTGCAATATCTGCAACTGGAAGGGTTGCATCTTCTTGTAATATACTAAGAATTGCCTTGTCGGTCTTATCCATCGAGGGTCCTGTTTTTTGGAAATAATTTTTGGGAAACTCACTTTAACGGAAATAAATTCCATTGCACAGCAGCAATAAGCTCATTTCAAACAAAAAATTCTTACAAACTGAAACATCTTGATCGTTACTGAATGCATTTAGCAGACTTTGAGACTCGATATTTCCTATTTAATATAAGCGCTTATCTCTTCACGGAGTATCGGTAACAAATCAGTTTCAAACCAGGGATTTTTTTTGATCCACCCCGTATTCCGCCAAGACGGATGGGGAAGCGGTAAAAATCTTGGTTTATCAGTCCGAATGTAGATCGATTCCCATTCTCTTACGGTTTCTGTAAGCGTTTTCTTCGCCTTCTCACGCAAATGATACTTCTGAGCATACATCCCTATCAGCAGAATGAGTTCCACTTGGGGCATGGCTGTCAGGACCTTCTCCTGCCATTTGGCTGCACATTCCTTCCGTGGTGGTAGATCACCGCCTTTGTCATCAAGCCCCGGAAAGCAAAATCCCATTGGGGCTATGGCGAGCTTGTCAGCATTGTAGAAATCCTCTTCGCTGATCCCCATCCAGTCGCGCAAACGGTCACCGGAACGATCTGTAAAGGGGCGTCCGGATTCGTGGACGCGGGTACCTGGCGCCTGCCCAATAATCATCAACCGGGCTTTTTCAGAAAGAACAGCTACTGGTCTTGGTTCGTGAGGAAGCGGTTTGCCGACTGGTTTTTCAACGCAGATGCGACAAGCGGAAATTTCCTTACTCAGGGATTGTACACTCATTGGCGCCTACAGTTGCACGCTCTCACGGGCAGAAACGTCAGCAAACCATCGTTTCACATGATCAAATCCCTCTTCCGGCATGCTCAATCTGGCAGGCTTGAAGAACTGGAAGGCTACTAATGTGGTGATGTCTGCAACTGAAAAACGGTCACCTGCAATAAACTC
>CAWUJF010000499.1:0-3158 GCA_963922405.1 uncultured Hyphomicrobiales bacterium
CCTTACGTATACGCTAACACACTCTTTCTTTAGAAAATCTTGCTACTGTGAAACGATAATTGAGTTAAGGGTATATTGTATCATGGCAATTGCAGAGATGCTTGATGCGACGGTCAAATCAGAAGTCATAGGTAGATGTGGCGATTTGGTTATCGAACGGGTGTACGATATTTCTGCGATAAAGGCAGAATGGGAGGTCCTGCAACGTCAGGGCACCAGCTGCTTATACCAAAATTTCAATTGGATACGCATCGCTTATGATACGTTTGAAGCCCAGAATGAACCAGTTGTGATCACGGGTCACAGCAATGACGGCTTAAAGTTCATAATACCAATGGTTCTGGAAAACGGTTTTGTTAAGAAACTGAGGTGGCCAGGTGGAAGTCACGCGAATATCTGCAGCGGACTTTTCTCAGAAGATTATCTGAAACTTTCACCAGAGAAGCAGATGGTTAAGCGTATTTTCGAACTAATCGGAAAATCCATCAATGGCATGGCTGCTACTGCATTAAGTAAACAACCGTTCAAGCTTAAAGGCTACGACAACCCGCTGCTGGTTTTGCCGTTCGAAAAATCCGTAAATCTGATGTTTGAGATGGATCTAACCGTCGGCCATCAAGAAATTCTGGACATGGGTAACGGTAGGCGCCGTCGTAAGCTTTGGAGCAAGCAGAGGCGAACAGCGGACGAGATGGGCGGGTATGAACTGTATATCCCGAAAACGCATGATGAGATAAGGCAATCCCTCTCAGAATTCCGACGACACAAGGCTGCCCGTTTCAAGGAAATGGGCATAAAAGATGTTTTCGGTGATGAGGAAGCAATCTCCTTCTTGGAGTCGCTGGCCCTTTTCCCGCAAAAGGACGATGTACAGCTGTTCCGGATCTTTGAACTGCGCATCGGTGGCAAAACAAGAGCGATGTATGGGTGCGGAATCAATGGCGATATCTGCCAGGCTTGCGTGAATTCTATCGTTCAGGATGATTTTGCCGGCCATTCACCTAATGAGATGATTATGTATGTGGTGGTCCAGCATTTGTGTGACGAGGGTTTCAAATCCTTCGACCTTGGTGTTGGTGAAGAACGTTACAAGCACAATTGGTGTCAGCATAAGTATGAATTGTTTGACACTATCATGCCCCTGTCCAAGGCAGCTACGCCGCTAGTTTATGCCATGCAAACTCAAGTTCAGATAAAGGGTAAACTGCGCCGCAACGACTTTTTCTGGAAACACTTCAAGAATGCCAGAAAAATGAAAGCTCAGTTGTTGAACGCGAAAGGTGACAAAGAGAAGTAGCTAATATTCGAGTTTTCGAATATTCAAGCATTCACGTTTTCAGCTTCCTTTTTTGCCAGATTATCCAAATCAATCATATCAGGTACGAGTTGCAGTATCTCGTCGTATCCGTCGTCCGATAGTTCTCTACGCAAGTCACTGCAATCTTGCGGTGAGGCAGCTACACCGCTGATGATAGCAATACTCTCATCTGTCGCGATTACATTTACTGCGCCCAGATCAGCATCACCACAGTCGATAATACAGAAATCGTAAGATGCTGCTATGGCGTCTACCATGTTGCTTACACCCCACGCATCCGGCAAAGGTGCACCGTCAAAAAGTTCACCGGATGGCACCACATGTACACTGGAAGAGCGGTCACCAAACACAGCTTGTTCTACTGAAATTAAACCTGACAACAAATTGAAAAAGCCCGGGAGGTTTTCCATGCCCAACATCTCACGGGATGTGGCGTTTTCACCACTCATGTCAATTACCACAACACTCTTGTTCGTTTTAGCCAAATAACGGGCCAGCATCCAGACTGTTTGAGAGCCTGCATCACCAGCGGGAGAAATGATTACCAAGCGCGCAGAGCCCCGTTCTGCGATTGCATGAGCCGCATGCCGAACTGAAAGCACTCCTGAACCGGTATCTTCTGTTTTCTTAGGTGTCACTTGCACTTTTCTGATTGTGCTTCCGGAACCAGCAGTTTCATCAATAATCATGCTTGCCTGTTTTTTCTTCCGGGAGTCTTCTTTTATGGCTTCCACATCAATAGCAATTTTTGGAGTTTCGTCTTCCGAAGTCAAAGATGGCAGCAACATCGATTTAAGGCGGGTGATAACGCTTTCAGTCTCGTTTGTGTTTTCTTCAGCATCAATCTGCTTGCTTTCAACAACGTGATTTTGCTTGTCCATTGTTTCCGCAACAGCCGTTTGATCGACCTTGGCAGTGACTGGTTGGACATCGACCGCTGGCTCTTCACGGACATGACGTGCAGTCACTACTCGATGGGACTTCGCAACCGTTGCAAGTAGGTTGATTGCAAGGATCAACAACACGGTCAATAATGTGGTTGCCACGGTTCCAGCAATTGTAAATGGAATAATCTTGGGAAAAAACGCTTTGCTCGGCAGGTTAGCTTCGGAGATTATTTCCGCGTCTGTCCGAATTAGTCCACTGCGGCTTTTTGCTTCAAGCGCCCTACTCCTGTACTCGGTAAGGAGCGCGCGCTCTGTCTCAACCTTGTTCTGAAGCGACTTAAGCTTGACCAGTTCCTTATTGACTCTGGCCTTTTCTGCCTTCAGGCGGTTGATCTCCTTAGCCAGATCAGCTTCAGCGTTGCGGGTTTCAGTTACGTTGTTTTCCAAGCTCTCCAGAATGTTTCTAGCAGCCAATCGAATTTGACGGTTCAAATCCTCAAGCTGAGAATTTAACGCCTGCATACGCGGGTGGTTCGGCAGTAGCGTCGTGTTCAGATCCGAAATCTGCGCACGCAACGTTGCTTCTCTCTCCCTTAAATTCTGGATAAGGCGGGAATCAATAACCTCCGGGATCACATCCAGGGATGCACCGCTATCAAGTGCTGCGCGAATGGAAGCCACTTTTGCCTGAGCAGAAGAACGAGCCGCTTTTAGGCGCGACAACTCCGTTGAAACTTCTGAAAGTTGCTGGGTCGCCAGCAATCCGTTGCCATTGTTTTCACCGCTGGCTGTATTGGATGCAAAGATATCTGAATCAGCCCTGAAATTTGCAACTGCAGTTTCTGCCAGTCTTATACGTTCTTCAAATTCTTCAATTTTTGGATCAAGCCAGCCCGCAGCCTCGAGGTTTTCCTGATTTTTACTATCAACCTGGCGTGCAATGTAATTCTCTG
>CAWUJF010000500.1:0-3154 GCA_963922405.1 uncultured Hyphomicrobiales bacterium
ACCGGCATAGCGATAAATCTGTGAAATTTCGCGCGATGATTAACCTTAACAAAGAGTTGAGCTTGCAAAACCGTTGGAATTGTGGAATTTTCTGGCAACTCCAAAAGGTCATTCGTTAACAAACGATCGCCTTTTTACACTGTTTAGGTCTGGTGTTAATCCAACGGATTAATTGGGGATTGGACCAAAGCCCGGGTTTTTCCCGGGCTTTTTTTTGGGGTTTTGCGGCCCCATTCCGAAAGAGTATAGTTCAACCTGGACCTTGAATTGAGGGTGCGAAAGTAGCGGCAAATGAACCAACCAAATCCAATGGATAATGATCACACGAAACAGCCGGTATTTAATGTGCCGACTGTCATATTGGTGGCAATAGCCAGCTTTGTTTTGGTGCATGTATATCGTGTTTATGTGTTGTCACCCAGAGAGGACTTGGAGCTTCTGCTGCAATTTGCCTTCATTCCGCAACGCTATGTAGGGTCTGAACTTAACGAACTTTGGCCCAATGCCCTTTATTGGTCGCCGATTACCTATAGTTTCCTGCATGGGGATTGGGGACATCTGATACTAAATTCCCTATGGTTGCTCGCCTTTGGTGCGGTGGTTGCCAAACGCTTAAGCCTTTCAAGGTTTCTGATCTTATGCCTGGTGGGTTCTATTGCCGCCGCAGCGTTGCATTATGTATTCAATGCCGGTCAACTTCAGCTGATGATTGGCGCTTCAGGGGTTGTGTCCGCATGTACAGGTGCAGCCTGTCGTTTCGCTTTCCCGGATCGTGGAAACTTTCATCTTGCGGAAAATGCACCCATTCAAAGCCTTACAGAGGTAATACAAAACAGGCGCGCCATGACCTTTATGATCGTTTGGTTCGCGATAAATATCCTTTTTGGCGTAGGCATTGTATCTATGGGGGATGAGGGAAACCCGATTGCCTGGATTGCCCATATTGGTGGCTTCCTTGGAGGCCTCTTTATTCTGCCGTTGCTGGCGCGCCGGAGAGACTAATTCCCTCATTGCTCAGGGCAAGCGCAATCAAAAGCACCATCGAAACCGCCATGAAAATGTTGATGCTTCTCTGGATCATCGGAGGAAGGTCCAGCTTTTTCAATCCGATACCGAGCAGCAACCAACCAAAATGGATCGGTATCCAAGTCGCGTTCCAAAGCAAAAGTTTTATCGCTGCCTCGGTTGCGAAAGCATCAGGCATAAAGCCCCATCCTGTGAAAAGGACAGTGTTCGCGACATAGGCTTTCGGATTAACCGCCTGTAAAAGAATACCATCGCGCATCCCCGGTGCAGTTTCAGCAGTTATGAATCCGACTTTGCTGCCCGCGAACGCAATCTTGAGGGCAAGATACAAAAGGTAGCCCAACGAAATTACCAGCAGCGCTTCGCGAAGATAGGGAACGGAAAAAATCGTGGCTGCAATGCCGGAAATGACCAGCAATGCAACCATATTATTACCGAGGCAAAGCCCCCAAAGATAGCGCGATCCCGCCTTCAGTCCAAAACCGGAGCCAACCCCGGCAACACTTAATACGCCTGGTCCGGGCGTGATAATGAGCAACAAACAGGCAGTGACAAACTCGAGCATCGCGTAGTGTAAACCTATTCGATGATCGTCAGGCTTTGGTCTGCATTAACGCTCCTGTAGAAACACGAAACCCTGCCGGTGTGACAAGCGGAACCACCTGCTGCGGTTACCTTCATAATGACCGCGTCCTGATCGCAATCAATCAGCACCTCATGAACTGTCTGAATATTGCCGGAAGTCTCACCCTTCAACCACAATTCATTGCGCGAACGGCTCCAGTAGTGTGCTTTGCCGGTTTCCAAGGTCTTTGAAAGTGCAAGCTCATTCATATGCGCCAGCATGAGAATAGTGCCTGTCTGATGATCCTGAGCAATCGCAGTAATTAGTCCGTCCGCGTTGAAGCGGGGCGCCAGCACATCGCCTGCTTCAAGCGCTTGTTTGTCTTCGATTTTCGGGAATTGAGAAGTCATTTTAACCTGCCGAAATGAGATAGCCCGGCAGGTTATCCAATATTACTTGCCCATGCGCAACATGGTCATGAAATTCTGTTGTTCTTCCATGCTATCGCGGAACGCACCTGTGAAAGATGTTGTCATCGTGGTAGAACCGATTTTTCGGATACCGCGCATCGCCATGCACATATGTTCAGCTTCGATCATCACCGCGACACCACGTGGCTGAAGCGCATCGTCAATCGCATGAGAGATCTCTGCGGTCATATTTTCCTGCGTTTGTAGCCGCTTGGCAAAAATTTCAACGGTACGAGCGATCTTGGACAGGCCAAGCACGCTGCCGTTCGGCAAATAAGCAACATGCGCCTTGCCAATGATCGGAACAATATGATGTTCACAATGTGAGAAGAACTGAATGTCACGGATCATAACGATGTCGTCATAGCCGCCCACTTCTTCAAATGTACGTCCAAGAACCTCAGCGGGGTTCTGGTCATAACCGCTAAACATTTCCTTATATGCTTTAGCGACACGTTTTGGTGTATCGAGCAGACCTTCGCGATCAATGTCTTCACCAACCCATCGCATGAGCACACGTACAGCGTCTTCAACCTCGCCCTGGCTGGGGCGTTGGTCGATTGGTAGGATTTTGCGTTCTTCAGGTTTGCTGATTTTCTCTGCAAGCACGTCCATAGTATTACCCTTTCGGTTCAGTTCACTATTGCGTCTGCGAAATTCGGACCACACTTAGCCTGTACCAATCAAGGTTGCGACGTAGACAAGGTTCCGGGGCTTTCAGGGATTACTCCCATCCGGCACGGTTACCAGACAGCCTCAAAATAGTGTATTCTCTGAATACATCAACGTCTATTGCTATCAAATTATTCACATATTAGTCGACGAAATGTGAATGAAACCTTATATTCAATTCGCGATTGAGCGCTAAAGGTCAGTGCCACAAGGAAAAATTCGATGTTGGATAATGTCTATAACGCAAAGATTTTGGAATATGCCGGCAATATAGAGCGTATAGGTGAAATCAATGAGCCGGATGCAAAAGCACGCGCCCACTCAAAATTGTGCGGTTCAACAGTTGATGTGACCATAAAAGCGGAAAATGAAATCGTGACCGATTTTGCGCATAAAGTAAAAGCATGCGCGTTGGGGCAGG
>CAWUJF010000501.1:0-3129 GCA_963922405.1 uncultured Hyphomicrobiales bacterium
CAATGCCATAACCACCTACTTGTTCAGACACAGCATAATTGATGGTGATGCCATGGGTAGTTTAACATTCAGCAGAGTCTGCGTCTGAGAAGACCCGTAGGAATTAGCAACCTCATCAATTTCCGGCGGCAATTGTCTGAGACCCAACGTAGTGAGGCGAATTACCGGGGGAATTGAATAGATAACTGTCGCGATAACCGCTGTTGTCTTGTTTCCACCAAAGAAGAATAAGGCAGGAATCAGATAGACGAATGCTGGAAGAGTCTGCATCGCATCCAGGATTGGACGAAGAATGGCATCAACGACCTTATTGTAGGCTGCCAATATGCCCAGTGGCACACCTACAACCATACAAATTATTACAGAAACTGACGTGCCCGCTAACGTGAAAACAGCAATTTCCCAAAGCCCGGCAGCAGCTACGAAGAACAGAAAGCCTAGCGTCACCAATGCAAATCTTAAACTCACAGAAACCCAAACGATCAACGCCAATACCGCCATGAGATACCACCAGGGCAAGCCCACTAAAAACTTATCCAACGGGTCCAACAGGTACAAGAATATGAATGTGCGAATGAATTTTGTAACTGCGATAAATGAAGGATTAACTGTCAACCAATCCACCGCATAGTCGATTGGCTCTCTTAAAGAAATTTCAAGAGCCCGCGGAAATGAGCTCATCCATTTAATATCGCCACCGAAAAGCAGGACAAAGCCCAGTATCAGTGAACCGATAACCAGGAATGGTCGATCAGATATGAATTCAGAAAATCCTCGGCTAGCAGGCCTTATCAAGGAACTCACAGCGTTCGTAAATTTCACACCAGCTGAACCAACCGCATTCCAGATCAATCCAATCGGTTTTTCTATCGCGACAGCTAATGGTTTTTCATCCCAGCTTTGTGGCAACAAATGAAACTGCGGCCCAGTACCCTGATGAGTGGCACTCTTGGAAACACCGCTGATAGCATAGCTCAAGCGGTCAAAAATAATCGCAACGAAAACAATACAAATGCCACCTTCGAAAGCCCAGCCGACCTTAAGCCTAACAAGGGCCTTCCAAACTTGCTCACCCAGTCCACCACCGCCGATAAACACGGCAAGCACTGCCAATCCCAGTGCCATCATAATAGTTTGGTTAACACCAAGCATAATGGAAGGTAAAGCCTGGGGAATTTGAACTTTTAAAAGCATCTGAACCCTTGTAGAGCCATAACTTTGTGCTGCTTCAACCATACCGGCGGGTACCTGTCTGATTCCCAGACTCGTTAGCCGGATGATAGGTGGGATTGCATAGATGATGATTGCCATAGTCGCCGAAGTGGCACCTACTCCAAAGAAAAAGATCGCTGGAATAAGATAAACGAACGCAGGCATTGTCTGCATCGTATCAAGTATTGGTCGCAGGAATGCTTCAAACGTCTCGCTTTGTGACGACAGTATTCCCAGGAAAATTCCCAGAATTACTGAAAAACCAACAGAAACAGCCATCAAGCTAAGTGTGGACATGGCTTCATACCACATACCAACCATGCCCCAGAACATCACGCCTACAAGCGTAAGTAGTCCAAGGCGTAATCCCCCGTAGGCAATTGACGGGATCAAAAGCAGCAGAAGAACAAAAAGCCAGGGCACCTCCCAAAGCGTTTCCTCAAGCCATTCAAGCGGCACTCTGACCACGTCGGAGATTGCACGCGTCAGCCACTTTATGTTTTCTTCCATCCATTTTTGGGCGTCATTGACCCATTCAACGAACGGAAATCCATCAATAATCCATTGTGGAAATTGTGTTGCATTAGCAGCAAGCGCGTATACAGCTAGCGAGAAAATCAGGCCAATTATAGAAAATGCCAGAATAGAATAGTCGTGGCCACGATAATGAAACAGTTTGCGCGTTTCGGCTACGTGTTCAGCAATACTCATTACAGAACTTTCCTCCCCTACTCCTAAACCTTATTGCCATATTGCGCGTTTAACAAGAACCTGATTGATGAACTTTATTCGCAAGATCAGGCACATCCGGTTGCATCACGAATTTAGCTGTAGTTTTATGTACCCCAATCGGTACCGAGAATACCGGAGGGGAAAGGGAGAACATGTCGGCTGAACCCAAGATTGTCTGTAATAACATCTGGAAAGTTTTCGGACCCAATCCAGAACGTACATTAAGGGAAATGGATCGCTCACTTTCCCGTTCTGAAATTCAGGAAAAAACGGGCCATGTGGTCGCTGTGAAAGATGTTTCCTTCAAAGTGGAAGAGGGCGAAACATTTGTGGTCATGGGCCTTTCCGGCTCCGGTAAATCCACGCTTGTTCGATGCCTTTCCCGGCTGATTGATCCCACAGATGGCCAGGTGCTGATTGATGGCAATGATATCACAAAAGTTTCTCATTCAGATCTGAAAGAGTTGCGCAGGCACAAAATGGCTATGGTATTCCAGCATTTTGGTCTGTTCCCCCACCGCAAAGTAATAGACAACGTGGCCTACGGACTGGAAGTACGAGGTGAAGGTCGCGAACAACGATACGAAAAAGCACTCGAAACCATCAATCTGGTGGGTCTCGATGGCTGGGCCGATTGCTATCCGCGAGAGCTTTCCGGCGGCATGCAACAGCGGGTTGGCTTGGCAAGAGCAATGGCTGTTGAGCCGGAAATCCTGTTATTCGACGAGCCGTTTTCAGCTTTGGATCCACTGATCCGCCGTGAGATGCAGGATGAATTGTTGGACCTTCAGGCCCGACTGAAAAAGACCATGGTCTTCATAACACATGACTTCCTCGAAGCCATCAAAATGGGTGATCACATCATGATCATGAAGGATGGCGCAATTTCCCAAATGGGCACCCCGGAAGAGATCGTTGCCAATCCTGTTGATAAATATGTGGCAGATTTCACAGAGGATGTTCCCCGTTACAAGGTTCTTTCAGCCGGTAAAGTGATGCGACCGACAAAGCGAAAATCTCTGAAAGAAGGCGAACCCTTTGCTGATGAGAGCGCAAAAATAGACAGCCTGATTGATATCGTGACCGAAACAGATGATCCCTAGCCAGTTGTAAATGCAGATGGCACACTGATTGGAGAGATAGATCGCGCCATTATAATGAAGGCCATGAACACTAAGATCTGAT
>CAWUJF010000502.1:0-3125 GCA_963922405.1 uncultured Hyphomicrobiales bacterium
CATGAAGATCGAAATTAATCTTACCACCCTCGGCTTTCCACTTGTAAAACAAGGTTGCGCCTTTTTCCATTGTGGCTTTGATCTCCGCCGCTTCTCCGGGTGGAAGTGTGAAAGTGATTTCATCCTTCCAGGTTTCCTCAGCATGAGCTGTTGTGACAAACAAATTCAGGAAATCATCCATCAATGATGAAGATTGATCATTTCCATGTTTTATTTCATCTTCAGCTGCTTCCTTTGCCAATTGCTGCTTGATCTCGCCCATTTCGGTCAAACCAAGAATACTGCCAACCCCTGTGGGGTCTTTGCCATATTCAGCAGGCAGATAGACAGCAAAACCAATGAACAAAGCCATTATGGTAGCAACGATTGATGAACGGCGAAGTTGTGCCTTGGTTGGCAGGTCTTCGAGTTTTGGTTTAGGTGCATTATGCATATTGTTCTCCAATCTTTATGTGCTGGAAATGAAGCCTGAGACCTGCTGATAAGTCAGGAGCAAGCCCAGGAAAACCATGATTATGTTTGCGTATGTGGCGTGACGCATGAAGTTTGGATGTCTACGCCAATAACCCATGACAATCAGGATGATGAACAGCGCAAGAAGTTGCCCCACTTCAACACCCACATTGAATGAAAGAAGATTTGCCAGCAAACCGTCTTCCGCAATCTGATATTCCAGGATTTTTGAGGCAAGACCTGTTCCGTGGAACAAGCCAAATATCAGGGTTGCTGCTTTCGTGTTGGGCTGGAAGCCAAACCATTTCTGGAAGGCTCCTAGATTATCCAGTGCTTTGTAAACAACTGAAAGGCCAATAATCGCATCAATGATATAGGCGTTGATGCCCCAACCATACCACACGCCCAAAAGCATTGTGACCGAGTGACCTACGGCAAAAATTGTCACGTAAATCGCCACGTCCTTCATGTGGTACAGAAAGAACACGACACCCAGCAGAAACAGGATATGGTCATAGCCTGTAATCATGTGCTTGGCACCCAGATAGATGAACGGGATGATGTGTACACCCCAGATTTCCTGAATGTATCCTGCGTCTCCCGGTGTCACATCATGGGCAAACGCTAGGGTGGAGCTTAGAAGGATAGCTCCAAGACTGAGAATGAGGAATGTAAACGCCCTATCCAAGCGCCACTTGCCCCATTCCGGTTGAGAATGGATCATAAAATATCTCCGATTAGAATTGATTGTGTGTGGTTTGCCGGGCAAACGGCACAATCAAGCCCTCGGAGGTCGTTCGATGAGAAATGTGGTTGAACTTATGTTCTTGGGGGGTGGCTGTCGCCACTCGTTATATTTCGGTACCGAAAAGTCATGCAAGGCAACATTCAGCACCAAGGGTGAATGGTCATGATCCATTTCATCATGGTCATGCCCGTGCATTGCCCACAGCAAATCCTCTGCAAAGCCGTGTGAATGGCCATGCTCGGCTACCATTTCCATATGTTCCTGCAAGGTTTCCAGAACTCTTGGTGAGTGATTGAAACTCGGTAGAGCAGACCAAACAGCGAAAGACACCACTAGAAGTAGCGTAAAAATCCTTCCTCTGAACTTGTGTCTGCGGTCCATAGTCTGCATCTGGAATCAGGTTCAAATCGTCCCGTATTATAGCGCACTAGACTGTGCTTAAAAACAATATAATGTTCAGTGTCTTGGGAGCAAGTTATAACCGGCATTCAGAGCTCACAATTGGTTGTTTGGCAGACACCTTCAGCACCTTAACCCAAAGACCGGTTATCTCGCCTTTTCTATGGCGGTCTCGACCAGTTCTTGAATCTCTTTAAGTGACGCGTTGCGAGGATTGGTTCCGGCTGCGCTATCGAGCAGCGCTTTTTCGGCTATGCGCTGAGCGCAGTCAGATGGCACGCCGATTTCGCTCAAAGCCTTCGGAACTGCCAGTTCATCCAGCATGGTTTCAATTGCGGCGATGAAACCATCGGTCGTTTGATCATCAAGCTGCATCGCCTGTGCCATTCTGAGAGTTTTTTCATCCATGCCCGGTAGATTGAAACGCAGCACAACCGGAAGAATGATGGCGTTGGTAAGACCATGCTGAGTATCATATTCCGCACCAACCATATGTGAGATCGCATGCACCATGCCCAGACCCTTGAGGAAGGAAATTCCCGCCAGGCATGACCCCATGAGCATCCCTCCCCGCGCTTCCAGATTTTGCGGGTCCCTGTTCACAACCGGCAACCAGTGCGAAATCAGATGAAGTGCTTCAATGGCCATTGCATCACAAAGGGGGTGAAATCCGGGCACCAGATAGGCTTCGATGGCGTGGGTCAATGCGTCTGCCCCGGTCCATGCGGTGAGCGTTGGCGGCAGACCCAAGGTGAGTTCGGGATCCAGCAACGCCAGAGAAGGCTTATAGTCTTGATGCCAGACACAAAACTTCATGCCCTTTGCCGTGTGCGTGACCATGGCGGTGCTTTCCGTTTCAGCACCTGTTCCGGCGGTGGTCGGTATTGTTATCAGTTTGGGAAATGGCCTGTCCGCCTGGATTTCCGGTGACGGTTGTTCGAACTCAAACGCCCAGATATCCAGATCGTTGTGGGCAACGAGGCCGATGGATTTTCCCCCATCCATGGCGCTGCCACCGCCAATGGCAATGATTGCGTCGTGTGCGCCATTGTGAAACGTTTCGCGACCGTTGTAGATTTCTTCGTCCAGCGGGTTGGGTGAAATCTCTGAAAACATTGCGTGTTTGAGGCCTGTGCCTGTTAAGTGTCCTTGCAGTTCCTGTATGAAAGGCAGGCCTTTGCTGCCCCTGTCGGTCACAATCAGCGGGTTATGAATATCCAGCCTTTTACAATGGGCACCGATTTCAGAAAGCCGTCCCGGGCCATAGGCGATGGGTACGGGAAAGTCCCAATCATGGTGTTCGAGAAGCCCGGATTTAGAGGTGGGAATATTTTGCATGCCAGAACTCAGAATAATCGACTAAAGGATTTAGCCCATTATTGCTTCAGGTAACAGGAATACCAAACCTTTTGTTCAGGGGCACTGTTTCGATGTTTGCTTTAGCCTCTTCGCCAGGCAAATAGCAGAACTACTATTTCGCAGCCGGCAGCTTGTCAGCGTTAGTAATTGCCCATTCATACATAGA
>CAWUJF010000503.1:0-3113 GCA_963922405.1 uncultured Hyphomicrobiales bacterium
TTGGTAGTGGTTCAATTGCCATCCGGTGTATTGAAGTTGCTTCTTGGCGCTTTCATTCTCGCCATGATCTGGGTGAAAATTCCAGCCCTAAAGAGTGCAAGCAAGCCTGTGATTGCGTTAGGCGGCGCTGTTACGACTTTTATTACAATGTTCGCAGGTGCAACCGGACCCTTAGTGGCTGTGTTTCTCAGTAAAGTCTTTGACGATCATAAAACTACAGTTGCGACTCACGGCGCTACGATGATGGTCCAACATGGGTTGAAGGTTATTGCATTCATTATTGCTGGGTTCGCGTTTACAAACTGGCTATTATTGATGATCGCGATGGTAGCATTCGGATTCATGGGGGTAAAAGCCGGTACGATGTTGCACAATCGGCTTCCTGAATCGCAATTGAAACTGATGTTCAGGATCGTTCTGACTGTGGTAGCGATAGACCTGATCCGGCGGGGGATTTTTGCCTCAAATTAAGCAAAAACCTCTATTTAGTTGCAATTCCGGGTGACGCATTCGGGCCAAAACTGACGTTTGCGTACATTGGACCATATTAAGTTTCGGCTTAGCTTTTGGTATAGTCAGCCCTATAGAAGAGGATTCTGCCATGAATGTTGATGCCACTTATTCGATTCAGAACAGAAAGATTGACCCTTCCAAGAAGCCTGGGATGAAGCCTGACGGCACTCCCGATGACAATGACCGTATTGAAATCGGACCAACTGACCTTGCCTTCAAAGAATGGGAAGCGGCCGGTTTGGAAATTCCGCATATGCCTACAGTCAGGCAAAATCGATATGAACGTCTTCTGAAAGAACTGAATAAGCGCGACTATGGCGGCGTGTTAATGATGGATCCACTAAATATTCGTTACGCCACTGACAGCACCAATATGCAATTGTGGAATACTCACAATCCGTTCCGAGCCTGTTTGCTGCTGGCAGACGGGCATCTGGTTTTGTGGGATTACAAGAATTCTCCGTTTTTAGCCGATCATAATCCCCTTGTGAAAGAGGTAAGATCCGGTGCTTCCATGTTCTACTTCACCGGTGGCGACAAAGTTGAGAACGATGCAGAGAGCTTCAGCAAACAAGTCGATGACCTTATGCATGAACACGCCAAGGGAAACCGGCGAATTGCAGTTGATAAAATTATGGTTGCTGGTCTGAAAGCTCTGGAACGGCTTGGCCTTGAAGTAATGGAAGGCGAGGAGCTAACGGAAAAAGCCCGTGTCATAAAAAGTGCAGAAGAAATAAAGGCCATGCGTTGCGCCGTAAATTCTTGTGAAGCAGCGGTAAGAATTATGGAAGATGCAGCGAAGCCAGGCATGTCAGAAGATGATGTGTGGGCAGTGTTGCATGCCGAAAATATCCGACGCGGCGGAGAGTGGATCGAGACAAGACTTCTCGCATCTGGACCCAGAACTTTCCCATGGTTTCAAGAATGTGGCCCCCGAATAATTCAGAACAACGAAATTCTGGCTTTTGATACAGATCTTATCGGCGTTTATGGGCTATGTGTGGACATTTCGCGGACGTGGTTCGTTGGCGATGAGCAACCGACCCCAAAAATGAAAGAGTATTACAAGCTTGCCCACGAACATATCATGACAAATATGGAGCTTCTGAAACCAGGGGTCTCATTCAATGAGTTGACCTATGGTGGCCATCAGCTGCCTGAGGAGGTCGTACCGGGTCAATACTCTTGCCGGTTCCACGGCGTGGGAATGTGCGATGAATGGCCAATGATTTCCTACAAAGAGCAGTTTGTAGAAGGTGCTTTTGATTATGTACTGGAGCCAGGTATGATGCTTTGTGTGGAAGCCCTCGTGGGGTCAAAAGAAGCGGGCTTTTCGATAAAGCTGGAGGATCAGGTTTTGATCACTGATGATGGCTATGAGAACCTCACAACATATCCATTTGATCAAAAATTTCTTTCCTAGATCAAACGATTTTTGCCACTGATCCGCAATTTTCATGCCCTTTACGGCTGAAATGAACGTTTTTTCGACACGATTTACGTTCAGTAAGCGTTCAGATCAACTTTGATAATTTGTAGATTGAATGAAATATTCTATCATTGGCAAAATTTTTGATTCCCTAATAATACATCTAGAAGGCAGTAAATCATGAAACGTGGCATTCTTCTTGTTACAACCTTTTTCACGCTGGCAGCTTGTTCCCAAACCACTGATCCATTAACCGGCCGCCCTCAGGTTAACAATACTGCAGCGGGCGCTGGTATCGGTGCAGCTGTTGGTGCTGTCACGGGTCTCCTGATCGCACGCAACAAGAGCGGCAGCGATCAACGTAAGGCGGCACTGATCGGCGCCGGTGTTGGTTTGCTAGCAGGCGGCGGGATTGGCGCTTATATGGACCGCCAGGAACAAGAGCTACGCCAGCAACTCATTAACAGTGGTGTGAGTGTTACCCGTAATGGCGATACAATTATCCTCAATATGCCATCAAATGTGACTTTTGCCTCCGGGCAGGATTCATTAAACGCCAACTTCTTCCAAGTGTTGGACTCAGTGGCAATTGTTTTGAACAAATTTCCACAAACGCTTCTCGATGTGGACGGCCATACGGACAATGTGGGTAGTGATGAGTCAAACCAGGCTCTGTCTGAACGCCGCGCGGTAACCGTTGCCCGTTACCTGAATTCTCGCCAGGTGGACAGCCGCCGCCTGAGAATTATCGGCTTTGGCGAAACCCGTCCAATCGCCGACAATGCATCAGAACAGGGGCGCGCTGCTAACCGACGTGTGGAAGTTAGAATTTCCCCTCTAACTTAAGTTTGTATTTGCTGTCAGATTGAATTGAAATACAGTCGCACCCAGTTGGTAACTGGGTGTGACTTTGATCATGAGCAATACAAAGAAAATAGAAATCGCGTTGTTAATTATCCGAGTAACAACCGCAATATTTCTCGGGCTTTGGGCAACATTGAAATTCTGGCGGCCGGAATGGCAGCGTAACATTTTTTCCGGTTCCTATAATATTGGATTCATTGAAATAACCGATGTCATCTCATACGGGTTGGGTGCCTTGCAGTTGATCGTTGTGTTTGCGTTTCTAGTTGGACTGTGGCGCTTCTGGACTTATGGGCTGATGATGCTG
>CAWUJF010000504.1:0-3108 GCA_963922405.1 uncultured Hyphomicrobiales bacterium
GCCTGGCGTGCTGCATGGCAATAGAACTTTCCTTCTGCAGGACAATGATGGTCAGATCCTTGAAGGTCATTCCATTTCTGCCGGACTCGATTATCCAGGAATTGGACCTGAGCATTCCTACCTGAAAGACAGCGGAAGAGTTGAATACGTGCCCATCATGGATCATGAAGCGCTCGATGCATTCCAGTTGCTTTGTAAAACTGAAGGCATCATTCCAGCGCTCGAACCATGCCACGCGCTTGCAGAGATTGTTAAGCGTGCCCCGAAGATGAGCCCGGACAAGATCATCGTCATGAACCTTTGTGGCCGGGGTGACAAGGATGTCTTTACCGTTGGCAAAGCCCTTGGGGTAGAAATGTAGCGGCACCAAATTCAGGCGCATGGCAATTACCGAATAATTTAGAAATCAAGAAAACAAATGAACACTCGTATTGAAAAACGTTTCGCGGCTTTAAAACAGGAAGGACGTCCCGGGCTTGTGACATTCGTCATGGGTGGTGATCCCGATTATGAAGCCTCACTGGAAATACTCAAAGGTTTGCCAGGTGCAGGTGCTGATGTGATTGAGGTGGGAATGCCATTTTCAGATCCCATGGCTGATGGCCCGGCAATCCAGTTAGCCGGTCAGAGGGCCCTGAAAGGTGGTCAGACACTTAAGAAAACCCTTCAGATGATTTCCGAATTCCGGAAAGATGATGACGAAACACCGATCGTTCTGATGGGTTACTACAATCCTATCTACATCTACGGTAACGATAGCTTTCTTCAGGACGCACATGATGCGGGCGTTGACGGTTTGATTATCGTTGATATCCCGCCTGAAGCGGACGATGAATTGTGTATTCCAGCCATCAATCAGGGAATAAACTTTATCCGCCTTGCAACACCAACGACGGATGAAAATCGTCTTCCCAAGGTCCTCGAAAACACATCAGGGTTCCTGTACTATGTTTCAATCACGGGGATTACTGGTGCTGCTGCGCCTGATCCAACCAAAGTTGCCGCATCCATTGCGAATATTCGTAAATCAACAGATATGCCGATTGCAGTGGGTTTTGGCGTAAAAACAGCAGAGCAGGCCGCTGCAATTGGTGAAGCAGCTGATGGTGTCGTGGTAGGCACGGCTCTGGTTAATGCAGTGGCTGGATCATTGAATGAGAATGGCAGCGCTACCATATCTACACCACAAGCTGTTCATTCACTGGTTCAGGATCTTGCGTCAGGCGTTCGTTCAGTTAAACACAATAGTGCCGCATAGTCGTCGTACTGGGTCGGAAGCTAGAAATAGGGGTATGTAACTCATGAACTGGATCACCAACATTGTAAGGCCCAAGATTGACGGACTCCTTAATCGTAAGGATATGCCGGAGAATCTTTGGATTAAATGCCCTGAATCTGGCGAAATGGTCTTTCACAAGGATCTTGATGCCAATATGGGCGTTGTACCCAGTTCTGGTTATCATATGAAGATCACTGCCGTTGAGCGTATGAAGCAGTTCTTCGATAACGGTGAATATGATGTGATTGAAATGCCGAAAGTGGCACAGGATCCCCTGAAATTCAGGGACAAATCCCGTTACATCGACAAATTGAAGGATGCCCGCAAGAAGACAGGGCTTGAGGATTCCATCCTTGCCGCAAAGGGCAAGGTGGATGAACTGGATATGATCGCGGTTGTCCATGAAATGCAGTTCATCGGCGGTTCGCTTGGCATGGCTGCAGGCGACATGATCGTTACTGCGATGGAGCAGGCTGCGGAAACAAAAACACCGCTGGTTCTGTTTGCAGCCTCAGGCGGTGCTAGAATGCAGGAAGGTATTCTTTCCCTGATGCAACTGCCACGTACAACCGTTGGCGTTCAGCGCATGAAAGATGCTGGCGTCCCGTACATTGTCGTGCTCACCAATCCAACAACGGGAGGCGTGTCTGCGTCTTATGCGATGTTGGGTGACGTACACATCGCCGAGCCGGGTGCTGTTATCGGTTTTGCCGGTCGTCGCGTAATCGAAGGAACAATTCGCGAGAAACTGCCTGACGATTTCCAGACCTCCGAATATCTTCTTGAGCACGGTATGGTTGATATGATTGTCAGCCGATTGCAGTTGAAGTCCACAATTTCCAAACTTGTCCGGCTTCTACTAAAGATGCCAGCCCTTGAGGCGCCTGTTGTAGAAGACCAGGAAGCTGATCAGGAACCCGCCGAGGAAGTTCTCGACGAAGCGGCAGAATAACGCTCCCACATATCTGTCTCTGGCCTGAGGCAAAGGTTATTTGATCTTCAATGAAAACAGATGCTCTAATTGAAAAGCTGTCGGAGATTCACCCCAAAGGCTTTGATCTATCACTGGGGCGTATCACCGACCTGCTGGAAAAACTTGGCAATCCACATCGCAGCATTCCACCGGCGATACACGTGGCTGGCACGAATGGCAAAGGCTCCACACTAGCGTTTTGCCGGGCAATTCTGGAAGAAGCTGGTTACCGTGTTCACGTCCATACCTCACCGCATCTGGTGAACTGGCAGGAACGTTACAGACTGGCGGGAGAACTGGTATCTGATGATGTGCTGGCTGATGCCGTTGCACGTGCAGCGAAAGCAAATAATGACCGCCCTATAACCATTTTTGAAATCATGTCCGCAGTGATGTTCATGCTGTTCAGTGAGCATGAAGCGGACTTTTCACTGGTAGAGGTAGGGCTGGGCGGGCGCTTCGATGCTACAAACATGATCTCGAAACCCTTGGTATCAGTCATCACCCCGGTTGCGATGGATCATCAGGCATATCTGGGAGATACGCTTGAAAAGATCGCTTTTGAAAAGGCGGGTATTATTAAGCCTGATTGCCCAGTCGTTCTGGGTGAGCAGGAAGATGAAGCCAGAAACATCATCGAAGAAGTGGCCGCAAAGAAAGGCAGCCATATCCAAATAGCCTGTCAGGAGTTTGATTATTATGAGGATGCCACAGGTTTCGTCTTTCAAGATGCCGATGGCTTGATGGACTTGCCAATGCCCAGATTGGCTGGTCGCCATCAATTGGCAAATGCAGGATTGGCGATAGCAGCTATTCTGGCAACAGATATTGACGTAGACCAGGAAGCATATTCTCA
>CAWUJF010000505.1:0-3102 GCA_963922405.1 uncultured Hyphomicrobiales bacterium
CGATAATGACGGCTTTATGGATCTGGTAGCTTCTGCAGCACCCTCCACCGGCTACTGCAATACAATGGGTACGGCCACAACCATGAACTCGCTTGCTGAAGCACTGGGCATGCAATTGCCTGGATCCGCTGCAATCCCTGCCCCTTATCGCGAGCGTGGCCAGATCGCCTATGAAACCGGAAAACGCGTGGTGGACATGGTATGGGAAGATCTCAAGCCATCTGACATCATGACCCGCAAAGCGTTTGAGAACGCTATCGTTGTGAACTCAGCTATCGGTGGTTCCACCAATGCACCCATTCACCTTAATGCCATTGCGCGGCACCTGGGAATTGAGCTTAACAATGACGACTGGCAGTCCTTCGGCCATAAAATCCCGCTGCTTACCAATATGCAGCCAGCTGGCGAATATCTGGGAGAGGATTATCATCGTGCGGGCGGTGTCCCCGCGATCGTTGCTGAGTTAATGAAAGCAAACCTTCTACCGCACAAAGACGCGATCACCGCGAACGGGAAAACTATTGGGAGCAACTGTCGCGGCAAGAAGATCATGAACCCGGATGTGATCAAAACCGTAAAACAACCCATGGTAGAACATGCAGGCTTTATCAACCTGAAGGGTAATCTTTTTGATTCCGCCATTATGAAGACGAGCGTGATCTCTCAAGAGTTCCGTGACCGCTATCTTTCTGATCCAAAAGACCCCGATGCCTTCGAAGGCCGAGCCATCGTGTTTGATGGGCCGGAGCATTTTCACAAGATGATAGATAATCGGAAACTCAAGATCGATGAGCATTGTATCTTGTTCATGCGTGGCGCTGGCCCGATCGGCTATCCTGGTGGTGCTGAAGTGGTCAACATGCGCCCACCATCTTATCTTCTGAAGAAGGGTGTGAAATCCCTCCCCTGCATTGGTGATGGACGTCAATCCGGTACATCCGGATCCCCTTCAATCCTTAATGCTTCTCCAGAGGCAGCCACCAACGGTGGTCTAGCCCTGCTGCAAACCGGAGACATGGTTCGCATAGATCTGAAGAAATGCACAGCCAACATGCTGGTGTCAAAAGTAGAGCTCGCGAAACGTCGTAAAGCGCTTAAGGAAAAAGGTGGATATGAGTATCCGGAGAGCCATACGCCTTGGCAGGAGATTTTCCGCGATCGTGTTCAACCATTTGATAAGGGTATGGTTCTTGAGGGTGCACCGGAATTCCGTGATATTGCCAAGAAACACAAACCTCGCAACAACCACTGAGGTTCCTGGTCAGTCGTCCTTGTCCTTGCCCATTTTTGAATAAAGGCTCTGGCGGCTGACACCCAACATCTGGGCGGCTGATGCTCGATTATTACGCGTCAACTCAAGTGCGGTCTCAATGCATAGGCGCTCGATCATGTCCGTGGTTTCTCGCACAATATCCTTGAGCGGCATATGACCCACTAGATTGGCTATCTGTTCATTTGAACGTGTAACCTTTTCTTGCTCGACCTCTGCCCCCATGATGATATTGTTGGTAGGCCTGGTCCAGAAACCAAGAACTTTTTCACCATCCATGTCCAACTGACAAGCGGATATTTCCACATTTATGCTCTTACCATATTGGGTGCGCATGGAAGAGGCAAAGCGATGAACCACACCATGTTCTTTGACGTTTGAGAGAAGTACATTGCAGTCAACACCGGGGCGTTCGAACAGGTTATCAATCGCCTCCCCTTCAAGATCTGACAAATTCGATAAATTCATCATATCCAGGAAGGAGTTATTGGCGATTATGATCCTGCGATCAGAATTGGTAACCACAAACCCATCAGGCATGTGTTTTACCAGGTCGAGAACCTTTCTTTCTGTGGTATTTGGAAGTGCTGATGTGGTATGATCAGACTCATCCAGATGCAACAGCAGATAAGCACTCCCATCTTGGGAAAAACTTGAAACCCGTATGTTGATAGAGTTTCCGTTCTTCAACTTGACGCTGCCAGCGCTGTTGTTGTCATCGTTTACTGCCGCAAGCAGTATCTTATGCAGAACAGAACCGTCCTTATCGTCAAAAAGACTAGGGAATTTTCTGTTTTCCAGCTTTTGAGGCATGCCGCCAAGCAGTATGGATGCTAAACTATTGATGTCGATTATTTTCAGGCTAGCTGCATCCAGTAGGATCTGCGGGGATCGAGAAAGTTGAAACAGGGCTCGGTATCTGTTTTCGCCATGCCGTAGTTTTGCTGCTTCACGTTCCATCGCCAGTTGAGAACTCATAAGGCGACGCTGCAAGGTCTCTATCTGTGACGTATTCTGTCCGAATAAAGCCACATCCCCATCGTCATTAAGGGAAATAGCCTGATAAGAAACCGGTACATCATCTATTTCAACCATCTGATGATTTACTTGACGACCCCGGCCAAATTCACCTAATCTGGCAGCTTTGGTCAGCTCTATGAATTTGTGGTTTGATTCAGGCGTTACGATTTCAGATAGATTTCGCCCTTTCCAGCCTCTGCCGCCTCCGGCAAAGAGTTCTTCGGAACTGAAGCAGGCATCCAGGATCATATTGTTCTTGTTAACAATAAGCACTAAGTCTGACGCTGCCATAAGGATTTTACCAAACCCATTGGCATCAATGTCACTGAATAGCTTGTCGCTATCAGAGAAACCCATTTCAGAGAGTTGACCTATCCGATCATCCACGTGTGTTGCTTTCTATGTTTTGTCGGCTATTCAAGTCAGCTTGCCTTGCAAGTCCTATTATATATTAAAGGCTTAGACATTCGAAGTATCCCGAATTTGTCGATTCTGCTGATCATAGATATTGGTCGCCACGTGTAAAGCTTCAAGTGCAGTATTTGCACTAACATCTGCGTCAACCGCGTCTATGAGTTCTGGCCTTTCAGTGATTAGATTTCCACCTACCATTATTTGTATGTTGGTGTTTTTAGAACACTCTCTGATCAATCGGATCAAAGCTTTGCACTCATCCACATCATGTGTGCAGGAAAGTGATACACCCACCACATCAAAATGTTTATTTGAAACACACTGTAAGATCTGCGCCTGGGTCGGGTCTATAAGAGCTTCAGAATGCCAGTCATTCGCTACAAAAAAGCGATCGAGAA
>CAWUJF010000506.1:0-3096 GCA_963922405.1 uncultured Hyphomicrobiales bacterium
GAAGCAATTGAGCTAACTTCAATCGTATCGTACGTAGGATACCATGATGGCGTATTATCTTCGCCAATTACCGGATCTAGATCTTTTAGCAACCAAGTATATATTTGTTCATCGCGGTTCGTCTCTAAGGAAGGCTTGTGTTCCTTGCCCAAATAATTGGTTTTTAGATTCAGTTCTTGCGGAACTATCACACGATATTCCGCCATTCCCACCGGAATACTAAAAGAACTTCTGAAATCAGTGTAGAACTCCTCTGACATCAATATTGATTTGTAATTTCGGCTGAATGCATATTCGATTGTGTCACCCACACGCACCGACGGCAGATTGGCAAATGCCGTGAGTGTTCCATCAAGAATTCCACGTTCCAGATCATTTTCTCGCTGAAATACTTCAAATTTTATCTGATCCAGTAAATCGATTTTCTTGCCGTCCCGATGAATGACCAGTCGATGGATGCTGACCTCATCGATATCTGGACGGAAAGAAAAGGTGATATTCGAATTGTTTTCCAAGCCTTCGCGATTGATGATTTTTACCGCGTATCTTGAGAAATTATACCGTTTCTCGTTGAGGAATCGGCGCTGATGTGAGGCTAACAGGAAATACTCGCCATCTTGCAATTGGTCATATCTATCTTCTTGGGGTGCGGGAACGGTAATATCACTTACCCAGTTCGGAAGAGGAGATTTGGTTATTGAATTTGTTTCTTGAGCTCGTGCAACACTTTCATCGAAACCAGAAATAGTTGGAACATAAGACAGCAAAACCAATAAAGTAAGCGTGCTAATGACCTTTAAGAAATTAATCCAAAACTCATTCTGACTACTCTTCAAAGTACTCATTAGCTCCCCTCAAACAAATAGTATCCAACTGCTCATCAGACCAATTGATATCGTTTGATCTACCAGATTGGATAAGGGATATCTAACGATCAATTGCTTGTTGCCCCGAACTATTGAAACAATTTTTTTCTTCAGTTTGATTTTCCAGTTCTACAGCAAAAGCCACCGCTCGACTAAAGACTAGAATAAAAAAGAAGATAGCTCGAAGAATAAATATATTCATAGTGTTAATAAACCATCATCTTCAATCTCTTGTAAATGATTAAGTTTGAAGCCAATACAGTGACCAGCCTTGTTTGACTTGTCCAGTTTGAGTGGCATTTTTCGGGAAGTCGGAGTGAAACCTCAAATTTTTCCGAACGTAAACAGCGGGCCGTGCATATACAATCAAAACGCCCTTTTCACCACTAATTATCCAGAATGCGCTGAGATAATTCCTTTTAGAAGCGTGTTCAGCTCTTGAGGCCTCACCATTGGGACGTAATGTCCGCTAGATTCTATGATATGCAATTGTCCGTTTTGGGCAGACTTTGAGAGTTGCTGCGAATATTGCAGGCCAGGAAAGCGATCTTCATCACCTGTAACCACATGTATTGGGAAGTTAAAGTGTTTAATCACCTCTTGTCGGTTAGGTCTATTGTGGAATGCCGCAAGACCATTTTCCAGGCTATCTATTGGTTGGCGAAGAGCAATTCGCTTGGCACTCCGCGCTATCAAATCGTCACGCCCTTTCATGAACAGCGGCTCCCAATAATGCTCCCATGCAGCTTCAACCCCGTGCTCTTTTAGCATTTTCGATGAATTAGCATAGAGCACCGGGTCAGGATCGTGTCTTGCTTTTGTGCCAATTAATACAAGTGCAGCGATGCGCGAAGGTGCTATTCTAGCAACCTCAATTGCACAGGACCCGCCGACTGAACATCCAACAACAACTAAGTTAGGTTCGGGTACCAAATTTAAAGACATCTTGGCCCAAACTTCGATATTGGAACCGAAGTCATATAAATTTGGTACATAGGTTTGATCAGGAAGCAGGGACATTTGTGCGGACCACATTTCAGCATCAAATGGCAATGCATGTAACAAGAGTAATCCAGGCTCAGTTCCAGAAGTCATAAGTTATGACAACACAGGTGGTCTTTGATGACAACTTTCAAGAAATCTGACGTGACCGCTAGATTTAGCGCGAACGCCAGGAGTGGGCCATAAGCAACAACGCCCACAAACCCAGGCATTAAATTAGTCAACGTCTGCTACGAGCCCCTTTTTGCTGCTTGGTGATCGCATTTGTCCTCTATGCGACATAGTATGGGCTAAGTAATATCCATGCTTTATCAACACAGCGACCAAACGGTAGGCGATATTTTCGTCAAAGGCGACACTTGTGGCCATATCGCAAGATATTTATAAATATCCCATTCAATCGTGTAGTGGGTCGGATAAAATGGAAATAAAGTTAAACAGTGATATTTCAGAATATAATTATATATCTGCCTCGAAACAGTTATTAACTCCCATAATTTTAGGCTATTCTATTATCCAACTCAGTTCACTTATTTTGATAATTGTCGGGTACATTGTTACCGTTTTCCTAAACCAAAAGCACGATACTGGTGATTATAATTTTATTACATACATCGCTCTGTCATTGGGCATTTTGATCTTCCTCGCATCAATTTTTTATCGATCAAGGCGCATTCAGCTGGCATATCAACAAAGCCCCATTCGGCAAGGAACTCAAAACATCAAAATGGATAAACATGGTTTGCATTTTGAAAACCCTGCTTGCAAGATTCACTATTATTGGACCGCAATTACTGGGATCTTAGAAAACAAGGATGGGTTAATACTGCTTATTGGTGAAATCGATTACTATCCGATACCAACCAATGCGTTGCCTTCTAATCTGTCAAAAAATGAGATTAAAATAGCAATTAGTGAATGGATATCGAAAAACTAACAAGGATTGAGTATCAGGAATACATCATGCAAGTTTCTGCAACAACTCCGACCAAGAACGACACGATTGAAAAAGTCAAAAAGTCCGCATTCCAGATATTAACATCGTTGGCGATTAGCGTATTTATGCTAACCGCGCCTACGACGATCCGGAGAGGCTGCTGCAACTGAATTTATTTCAGAGCGGTTCATCCCCAGGTCTTTTAAAGACTGTTTACTCAAACCTCTTAATGCACGGACTGTTTTTCGTTGCTCTGAAGCTTCCATGTAGCTTTCTGTAATACACGTCAGA
>CAWUJF010000507.1:0-3093 GCA_963922405.1 uncultured Hyphomicrobiales bacterium
CATGCGTTTGATGGACGAGCGGTTAAGTCCCCGACCAATTTCGAAATTCTTGTTATCCCCGAAGAAAACGTCCAAGACCACAGGTGTCCGATCATTGGGACTGGAGCCTGGAACTACTGCCAAATAAGCCATGAGATCGTCTCCTTGCGGTAGTCCATCCAATTGAGTGTAGATCAGCTGTCCTTCGTATACAGTGAACCCACCAACATCCTCGCATTCTGGCTGCCTTTCAGAGAGAATGGCACGAAGCTTGTCAGAACGCTCACTGAACTCCTTCTCCCATTCTTCCAAAGTTGGTTCGTATACCTTGTATCTTTCAAAACCTTGCAAGAGACTAAGCAGTTGAGCTTCCGTATCTGCGCGGGCTACTTGCCCTTCAATAACACGGGTCTGTGCAAGTTCGTTTGCAGTTTCTGCTTGCTCACGAGCTAGCTCCGCCACACCTCGAGCATCTTCCGCCTGCTTTTTTGCAATCAACGCAACTTGAGTCGCTTCGTCGGCAACGTTCTTAAGCGATAGAATCCAAAAAGCGATTGCCGTTGCAAACAACAATGCCAGTGATAAAACTGCAGCTGCCCAGCGGAAGTGTTGCAGTCGTCTTGCTCGTTCCGCCTCTTGTTCGAGTTCTTGCCGGTAGAATAGGTCACCGCTCTGAACGATGGCGCCTAGGATTTGTGCTTTGATCCTCTCATTGAGCGAATCTCGATCACTCTCTGACAGGGTGTCCCAGCCTTTCTCGTTGAGCTTGATGCGCTGGGCATTGGGCCATCTTTCGGCAATCGCGCTGGGAACATAGCGCATTCCCTCATCTAGAGGATCAACAAGAATTGGCGCCATGTCACGTTTTTCCAGCCACCAGTCGATCTCACGATGAACCCAATCAGAACTTCCTTCATTGATCTTGGAACCAGGAGTGCAGACGACAATGAACGCTCGGGCACTTTTGAGATACGGCTCGTGAACAGCAGTCCAATCCTCCACACCCGGTGCTGCTTGGTCGAAGTACACATCCAATTGTGAACTCGTATTAGCTGGAGATGCATCTGCCGGTAACTGCACAACATGACCGTTCAGCAAGTCAAATAACCTGGCCGCTGCAGTCATACCGTCGGATTGTCTGTAACAAATGAAAACAGGCCACTTGTTCATGGCTCATTGTATCGCAAATTAGTGCCATTCGCCAGACAGCAGATTTGGCTGAGTCTCAGCCATTTGCCTATCGAATGTCCGGCTTACCACCAATTGGTAGTTTGGGTTTTCAACTTCCAAACAGTTTGAGCCAACTTAGTTTGCACCAGGCTCCGACATATCTCAAATCAGTTCAACCAGCTTTTAGTGAAACTTGGCGAATGCTGCCTGGTCTCCCCAGAGCTGCAGGACACGGGCATCGCGGCGGCAGCCCTTGCGGTAATACTTGTAGGCGTCTGACTGTTTGACATAGCCGAACCGTGAAAGGACCCGGTTCTCACCCTTGTAATAGTCCTGGTGATAGTCTTCCGCCTTGTAAAAGGTTGAAGCGGGAAGAATGGGCGTGACGATTTTCTGACCAAGGCTTTCCTGGGCTTCCGCCAGCACGGTTTCTGCCAGCTCTTTTTCTTCGTCATCGGTCACGAAAATAGCGGTTGCGTAACTCATGCCACGGTCACAGAATTGTCCACCATCATCGGTTGGATCAACGGAGCGGAAGAAGAGTTTTAGCAGCTTCTCACGGGTTACCACTTCCGGGTCAAACAAGATTTCCACCGCCTCATAGTGCCCGGTTCCGCCTTGCACCACCTGTTTGTAAGTGGGGTTATCCACCTCCCCGCCTGTGTAACCTGAGATTACCTCGCTGACGCCCTCAACCGATTCAAAATCGGATTCCACGCACCAGAAACAACCACCGGCAACGGTAAGTTTTTCGGTTTCAGCAAATGCTTGCGATCCGGATAAAGCCCAGATGGCAATTGCAGCAGACAAAACCAGATTTTTCAGTTCTTTCTTCACGAGATCCTCCAAACTCTTACCGGGCTAAGACGCTCTTGCGGTCAGCGGCTTGAATTTATCCTTGATAAACAACCCAGTCCAGTTTTCACCTTAGCATTCATATGCGCCTGGATACATCTAACAAAGATGTGAGAGATGGCGTTGATGGACATTGTGTATCGCAAATTCTGATCTAAATTGAGTTGAAGATGTTTCAGCAGGAACCTCATTACCGGCGCAAGCTAGCCATGAATAATGGGTTCAAATCAACAGGGATGGGAAATCAGAATGAAGACGCATGCGCAGGCAGTGGTTATCGGTGGCGGACTGGTGGGATGTTCCATCCTGTATCACCTGGCAAAACTCGGGTGGCAGGATGTCATACTGTTTGAACGCGACGAGCTAACCTCCGGATCCACCTGGCATGCGGCTGCGGGCATTCACGGTCTGCATGACAATAACAACATCACCCGCATCCAGCACTATACGATGGACCTCTACAAGGAGCTGGAAAAAGAGACAGGTCAAGGCTGCGGCGTATTTCAGCCGGGTTCGCTTTATCTGGCGCAAACGGAAGCGCGGGAGCATCAGTTGCGCCTGCAGGAGGCAAAAGCGAAGTTTTACGGTCTGGAGTTTTATGAGATCAGCCGGGAACAAGCCAAGGAGTTGCACCCGCTTGCGCAGTTCGACGATATTCGCTGCATCATGTTTGAACCCTCCGGTGGCAATGTGGATCCGTCCGGTGTCACGCACGCTTATGCGGCCGGTGCCAGAAAGCTCGGCGCGCAAATCGAGCGCTTTTGCCCGGTCCTTGGCACTGAAGCGCAGGCAGATGGAAGCTGGATCGTGCGCACGGAAAAAGGCGATGTGCACACCCAATGGGTGGTGAATGCGGCCGGGCTCTGGGGCAGAGAGGTTGCCGCCATGGCAGGCCTCACCCTTCCGCTGCAACCCACCGAACACCAGTATTTCGTGACCGAAGCGATCGGGGAAATTGAGGCGATGGGGAGACGGTTGCCCTCAATTGCTGACCGGGATGGCGAATATTATCTGCGCCAGGAGGGTAATGGCCTCCTGATTGGTGCCTATGAAAAGGACATGCGTTTCTGGGCTGAAGAAGGAACACCG
>CAWUJF010000508.1:0-3090 GCA_963922405.1 uncultured Hyphomicrobiales bacterium
AGAAAACGTTCGGAAAAGATACTGATCTTGGACGGCGCAGGACACAGTTTGGCGTAGCACCAGAACACGATCTGGAAGCTGTTCAACAGGCCATGATCGAGAAAGAACCTGTCACGATTGTCCTTTCTCAAAAAGGCTGGATCAGAGCAATGAAAGGGCACATTGGTGACTTTTCAACGCTTACATTCAAAGAGGGTGATAAACTGCTCACAGCTTTTCATGCTGAGACTGTCGACAAGATTGTCATATTCAATACAGGTGGAAAATTCTTCACGCTCGGGGCTGATAAGTTACCCGGCGGGCGCGGTCATGGAGAACCAGTACGCGTGATGGTCGATATGGAAAATGACACCGACATTATCGCGGCATTCAAACACGACGCAAAACGCAAACTGCTTGTTTCTTCAAAGGCCGGCAACGGGTTCGTGGTGAGTGAGGCTGACGTTATTGCCAACACCAGAAAAGGCAAACAGGTCCTCAATGTAAAGATGCCGGATGAAGCTGCAATCTGTAAGCCTGCTATTGGTGACCGTATTGCCGTTGTGGGCGACAATCGCAAGCTGCTGATCTTCCCACTGGATCAAATTCCGGAGATGGGCAGAGGCAAGGGTGTCCGGTTACAACGCTATAAAGATGGTGGAGTAAAAGACATCCAGGTGTTCAATGCAGAAGCTGGTTTAAGCTGGACGGATTCCGCTTCACGAACCCACACACGCACCATGGAAGAATTGGTAGAATTCATCGGTGAACGTGCCCAGGCAGGCCGGGTTGCTCCCAAAGGCTTTCCGAAAAATGGCAAGTTCGGCGATTAACAATATTCGCTTACCCTAATCGTTCATCACATAAATAAGAAATGTCAGACATGTGCAATTTGGCACTTTACATTCCGTTGGGTAATGTTAGTAAACTGCTAACTATAAAACAGGGTACTAAAGGTTTGTAACAATGAGTGCAGAAAACATAAATGAGACACCAAATCCGGATTTCGTAGATCACAGCATACAGGACGCTCGTTGGCTCCTGGGCTCAGTCGCTTTCATCTGCTTTGTGGTATTCGCGCTAGGCGTCGTAGCAACATATACAACAGGATAAACTGGCCAGATCCGTCGCCCATTCTTAAACAGGAGTGGGTTGAAAACAGACCAGCTGGCCATGATTTTCCATCAGAAAATATATGAAAATTTATGCAGCGGAACTGGTCAATTTCTTAAGTTCATCATTACATAAATCACTGTTTCTTCTTACGAGATCCCGAAGGTGATCCGGAATCTCAGGCGAGGCCAACGCCTTTTCATTCAGCTCTATCGCTTCCAAATAGTAACCCAGATAATAAGCGGCGACACCTGCCTCTATTGCTGCCAGATATTCATAAACCGGGTTTTCGATAAACAGAATATGCCCTTCAGGTACATCCAGCTGAGCGGCACGGCTCAGGAATAGCCAGGCCATGTGCCAATCCTGTTGTTCATTGTAATGCAAACCTATTCTGTATAGTGGCTCACAACGGACAGGCGTGTAGGCATAGGCTTCAAGATATGCTTGTTGGATTTTTTGCCAGTCGTCGCCACGAGATTCCATCGCCATTGCAATCTGGTATTGCGCACAAAAGACTTCTTCATGCCAACCACCCATCTTGATACGTTTGCGATAGTGCTTGATCGCACGACCATATTCTTCTGCATCCCGCCAGGATTGAGCAAGATAATACTGGTATCTTGTGTTTTGCGGGTCCTTCTTTAATGCACTTGTCAGAAGTGCCGCATCTTTGCGATAGGTGTTCGGATCCAGTGACCTGGCACCTTCTTGCCGCGCGATAATTTTTGCGTTTTCGTAAGTAATTTCACCGCGGCTATCATCATGCTCATTTGTCAGTGCCTCATGGATGACGCCTTCCCAATACCAGCCCATATCGTTTTTTACGATGTTCAAAATAGCGTATTTCTGACCAGGTTGTTCCTTGTAGATGTAGTAGGCATTTTCTGTGAGGTTAGAGAATTCAAATCCCTCTGCGCAAACCAACTCTTCATCCGCGTCAATGATCAAAACATAATCAGCTTTACCTGATGCTGCTTCGAGCGCCTCATTGCGGTTATGTCCAAAGTTCTGCCATGGCCGTTCAATCAATTCACCGGGAATATCTGCCATGATCTCACGAATGAGGTCTTGCGTGCCGTCAGTGCTGCCTGTGTCAGAAATCACCCAGCTGTCCACATATGGTTTGGCACTTTCCAGACACCGCCTGATCACGTGAGCCTCGTTTTTGACGATCATGTTCAGGCAGATTGTGGACTTATTCTCTTTTGCAGCTGGCATTGGATGTTCCTTTCTGCGTTGAAGTCCCGGTTCAACACAAAATTATCGGACAAAATCATGTACAAGGTTACCTGCAAGAGGCGTGCCAGATGACTAGTTTTTTGCTCTTAAGTTCCAGGCAGTGTGGAAAGCAATCGATATCAGCACGATCAGTCCACCAGTCAATGTTTTATTTGAAGGGATTTCAGCAAAAATCAACCATACCCAGATTGGTGCCAAGACTGTCTCCAAAAGGAAAAAAACCGCAACCTGCGGAGCGGGGATAAAGCGGGGCGCGAACGATAATGTAAATCCTGCGAGTGGCACAAGAACGAGCACATTAATGAGCAGCCAGGCTGGTTGTTCAGGCATTGAGAAATTTGACAGTGCAATTGGTAGCGCAAACAACCCGGTCACCATGCCACCCATAGCAGGTGCCAGTGACATGTTTTTCCCCGATTGCCGTGTCCGGACGATAGAAAGTGCAAGGAAAACCGCTGTAATCAGGGCATAGATGTCCCCTTTAAGTGTGCCTCCTTCCAGGCCATCACTCACAATGATTGCTACGCCTATAATGGTGAAAAAAATTGTGCCCCATGTTACTAAGTCAGGTCGTTCTCCAATTAAAGCCCAGGCAAATATTGCGGCCAACATCGGATTAAAAGCCAAAATAAACACAAGATTGGCTGTAGAGGTATTGAAGACCGACAGGGTGAAAAAAATGCTACTCAGGCCAAACAGGACGCCAATTTCAACAAATTGTCGGTCATCAAAGGGGTTTGGCGGTGCACCGATTCG
>CAWUJF010000509.1:0-3087 GCA_963922405.1 uncultured Hyphomicrobiales bacterium
TGGCAAGGGAGCATCATTCAATACAGGCGAAGCGACGGTAACACGGTGTTCCGTAAAATCTGAGGCGGGGTTCACTGGACACTCCTATATTCTAGGACGAAACCACAAACATGCGCGGATTGCTGCAGAAATGGATGCTCTTCTTCAGGAAGAGGCATCGCAAAACTATCTGCTTGAAAATGTAATTGCACCTCTAAAAGCGATGCAGCAAACGCAGGTGGAAACGGAACGTCGCAAGTCGGCAGCAACCAAAGTTGATTTCTTTACATTAGTGCGTGGTGAGGACGATTGATTATGCTTCACACTGACACATCAGAATTTGGGGAAATTGCACTCCAATCAGCATCAGATTTTCGATTGATCATGGAAGCGATGTCACGACCCGGTAAAGTAATGAATTTTGATGAAATTCATGAAAGTACTGGGACAATGAATGCCGGTTCCAGCATGGTGGCAATGACGCTTTGTGATCATGAAACACCGGTTTGGCTTGATGATGAATTGTCGACTAAAGAAGTCAAAGAGTTTGTACGATTCAATTGCTCTTCACCCATTACTACTGATCCAGGCGGCATACAGTTTGGGTTTTTTTCAAAGCCTCCTTCCAATGAAGAATTGGAGCGTTTTCCTCTAGGGACGCCAGCTTATCCGGATCGTTCCGCCACATTAGTCATACAGATTGACGGATTATCCGAAGGTTCTGGTGTGGTGCTTGGTGGGCCTGGGATCAAAACAATACATAAATTGAATGCGAATGGTTTGGAAAAGTCTTTCTGGAACTGGTGGCAGCAGAACAATATGCGTTTTCCACTCGGTATCGATGTAATTCTCACAACGGATACATCTATAGCGGCACTGCCTCGCACGGTTCATGTGATGGAGGTTGTCTAATGTATGTGGCAGTAAAGGGCGGCGAGAAAGCCATCGAAAACGCACATAAGCTACTTGCCGAGAAGCGTCGTGGAGATACACAAGTTCCTGAAATCTCAACAAAACAAATCGAAGAGCAAATGACTCTGGCGGTTGATCGTGTGATGACCGAAGGTTCACTTTACGATCGTTCGCTTGCGGCCCTAGCGATTAAGCAGGCCCGAGGTGATTTGATTGAGGCAATTTTTCTAATTCGCGCCAGCAGAACAACATTGCCACGCTTTGGTTACAGTAAGCCGATCGAAACCGACAGAATGGAAATCGCTCGTAGAATTTCCGCCACATATAAAGATTTGCCCGGGGGTCAGATTCTGGGACCAACTTTTGATTATACTCACCGCTTATTGGAATTTGATTTGGAAGAATCTGGCGCACCAGAACCAGCACTAGAGTCTGATGCCGAATATCAGCATGCTCCCCATGTGCTTGACCTGCTTTCTGATGAGGGCTTGATGGAGGCACCTTCACAAGTGCCTATTGATAAAGAACCTGGTGATCTCACACGCGACCCACTTTCATTTCCGGCGGATCGTGATTTACGACTTCAGAACTTGGCCAGGGGCGACGAAGGTTTTCTTCTCGCACTCGGCTATTCCACACAACGCGGTTATGCACGAAACCATCCCTTTGCTGGTGAGATCAGACTTGGCACAGTTGAAGTTGAGTTCGTACCGGAAGAGCTTGGTTTTCCGATTGTAATTGGCGAAATTGAAGTAACCGAGTGTGAAATGGTGAACCAGTTCAAAGGGTCCAAGAAAGTTCCTCCACAATTTACCCGGGGCTATGGGCTTACATTCGGGCATTGCGAGCGCAAAGCCATGTCCATGGCACAGGTTGATCGGGCCTTGCGGGCCGAAGAACTTGGCGAGGATCGCATAGCTCCTGCACAAGATGAAGAGTTTGTGCTCTCACATTGTGACAACGTGCAGGCCACTGGTTTTGTGGAGCATTTAAAACTGCCCCACTATGTTGATTTCCAATCTGAACTGGAACTGGTCCGTCGGATGCGCCGGGAGCAAGAGCCAGATCATAAGGAGGCAGCGGAATGACCAATTACAATTTCGCATACCTCAACGAGCAGACCAAAAAGATGATCCGTCGCGCTTTGTTGAAGGCCATCGCAATTCCTGGTTATCAGGTACCGTTTGCCAGTCGAGAAATGCCAATGCCCTATGGCTGGGGCACTGGTGGTGTTCAGGTGACGGCTTCGATTCTTAAACCTGACGACAAGCTCAAAGTTATTGACCAGGGTGCAGATGACACAACAAACGCGGTTTCAATACGCAAATTTTTCAAGAAGACGGCTGATATTGAAACAACGGAAATAACAGAAGAAGCCAGCGTCATTCAAACGCGGCATCGCATTCCTGAGACGCCCTTGAGTGAAGATCAGATCCTGGTTTATCAGGTGCCGATACCAGAGCCATTGCGTTTTTTGGAACCAAGGGAAACAGAAACGCGCAAGATGCATGCTTATGAAGATTATGGGCTCATGCATGTGAAGCTTTATGAAGATATCTCACAGCATGGTCATATTGCTACTACCTATGCATATCCTGTGGAGGTAGAGGGACGCTACGTGATGGATCCCTCACCTACCCCAAAGTTTGACAATCCTAAAATGAATGAAAGTCCTGCTTTGCAATTGTTTGGAGCGGGGCGGGAAAAACGGATCTATGCGATCCCACCTTACACCAAGGTGGTGAGCCTGGACTTTGAAGACCATCCATTTGAAATTCAGAAATGGAATGTGCCATGCGCATTGTGTGGCGCAACGCATACGTTTCTTGATGAAGTAATAACGGATGACAAGGGTGGGCGCATGTTCGTCTGCTCTGATACGGATTATTGTGCCAAACGGCGCGCAGCTAGTGAGGCGGCGGAATGACTACTGATTTTTCAAAACCGCTCCTGGAAGTTGAAAATATCAACAAGGCTTTCGGGTCCACCGTGGCCTGCGAGGATATTTCGTTTGATTTGTGGCCGGGTGAAGTGTTGGGCATTGTGGGGGAATCGGGATCGGGTAAAACTACCTTACTGCGTTCGATTGCCGGGCTCATTGAACCCGATGCGGGAAGCATATCTTATTGCCATGAAGACAAGATGGTGGAAGTGGACCAACTCGATGAGCCGGCTTTGCGGAACTTGCAACGTACG
>CAWUJF010000510.1:0-3083 GCA_963922405.1 uncultured Hyphomicrobiales bacterium
GCATTGCGCCGTAGAGCCTGGATCAGACCACACACCGAGGCCATGGTGGACCTGGAGTCCGGGATTCGACTCAGTTATGGCGAGCTCAATGATAGGGTGAATCAGACCGCCCATGCTCTGACGAAATTGGGAATTGGTCATGGAGAAAAGATCGCCCTTCTTTGCTTTAACAGCATCGAATTCGTGGAAACCTACTATGCCGCCGCAAAGATCGGCGCGGTTATTGTACCGTTAAACTGGCGGCTCACAGCAACTGAACTCAAATTCATCCTTGGAAACAGTGAATCAAAAGCCCTGTTTTTTGGAAAAGAGTTTGGTCCTGTCACGGATGAAATTTACTCAGACCGCGCAGAAGTCCCCCTTCTTGAAAGCTTTGTTGAAATTGATGGAGATGGTTCCCGTGACTGGGCAATCAGCCATGAGCAAATCAGAAAAGCGGAAGGTACTGATGAACCTCAAAGCAATATCAGTGGCGATGATCTCCTGACCATTGTTTACACATCCGGCACCACCGGTCTGCCCAAGGGAGTGGTGCACAGCCATGCAACAGCTATGGCAGGAATAATGAACTGTCTTTCCACATTTGATCTTGGTCCTGAAGAGCGATACCTCGTGGCCCTGCCCCTCTTTCATGTGGGTGCTTCAACTCCGCTATTATTGCACATGTATAACGGCAGCACCCTGGTGCTGATGCGACAGTTTGATCCTACGGCAACCTGGGATGTGTTTCAGTCCGAGCGCATCACTTCGGCCTTGGCTGTTCCCGCCATGCTGAACTTCATGCTGCAGGTGCCAGACTTCAAATCACGCGATTATTCCAGCCTGCGCGGCATCATGACAGGCGCTTCCCCTGTCCCGGTGGAATTGATCAATGCCTATGTGGAGCTGAACATTGAAATACATCAGGTCTACGGCATGACGGAAAGCTTCGGGCCCGGGTGCTATTTGCCTGGTGATGAAGCAACCGAGCGTTTGGGTTCCACAGGCAAAGGCTATCTGCTGACGGATGTGCGCATTGTTGATGATCACGGAATCGATGTGGCTCCTGGCGTCCCCGGGCAGATCCTACTTAAAGGTGCCCATAACATGATCGGGTACTGGAAAAACCCGGAAGCAACCGCTGAGATGTTGATGGATGGATGGCTGCACACCGGTGACATCGGCATCGCTGATGAAGATGGATACGTAACAATCCACGACCGTTTGAAAGATATGATCATTTCAGGCGGAGAAAATGTTTATCCCGCCGAAATTGAAAATGTTCTGCTTTCCCATCCTGAAATTGCAGATGCGGCGGTAATCGGCCAACCCAGCGAAGCCTGGGGGGAAAGTCCCTTTGCGGTTGTGGTTGCCTCCAATGGTGCGGTGGATCCGGACAATATTCTGGAGCATTGCCGTGACAAACTCGCCGGCTTTAAACTGCCAAAAGGCGTGGCGTTTATTGATGAAATACCGCGAAACCCCACCGGCAAACCACTTAAGAGGATTTTGAGGGAACAGTTTCCGGGCCCCGCTCCAGAATAATATGACTAATCGCGCAATACGATGTCCGCATAGTGCTCCGAAGCTGCTTTGATTACATCGCAGCTTAACCCAGCTCTTGCACGTAGGATGAACCCTTGCCTCAAATCAAACATGAGACGGGCGCGCTCCAGCGACGGGAAATCCTCACGCAACAATCCTTCAACCTTTGCTTGTTCAAACCGCTTGGCCAGACGCGTATCTGTTTCCTCAATCGAGCGTTTAAGAAGTTCCTGAACACCTTCCACCTCCCCTGCGCTGGTCGAAACACAGGAGCTTAAAAAACAACCAACACGGCTTCCGCCCTGCTCTGTTGCATATTCAATTGATTCCTTGAAAAACGAACCAACGGCTTTTCTGATGTCCGGCTCAGTTTCAAATGCAATCATAGGCGCACAGGCATCATTGCTGATGTAGCGGTCGATCGCCTGCAGATACAGATTATGCTTGTCTCCAAAAGCTGAATAAAGGCTTGGGCTGTTAATACCCATGCCTTCGGTCAAATCTTTCATTGACGCGCCATCATAACCTTTTTCCCAAAACACGTTGACCGCCGCCAGCAGTGCTTCGTCCTTGTCGAACTTTCTGGGTCTTCCAACTATTTTTGTATCATTCATTACAAAACTCTTGACTGCATATTATTTCTTAATTATGTATCATTCATTACAAAATATCAATCGCCTCAGCAAGGCTGGGTATAACCTAAAGGAAAATAACATGACTGCACTTCAGGCCGGGAGTTCATTCCCTGATATTTCAACACCGAGATTCGGTGGCGGTGAGCTTAGCCTTTCCAAGCCTGCTGAAGGATATGACTGGAAAGCAGTAGTGGTTTACCGTGGAAAGCATTGCCCGATCTGTACAAAATATCTGAAACAACTCAATGAACTGAAACCTCAATTCAATGAACTCGGCATCGATGTGGTTGCTGTCTCTGGAGATCCGGAAGAAAAGGCAAAAATTCAGCTGGAGCAGATCAACCCGGACTTTGAAGTGGGTTACGATCTGACCATTGAACAGATGCAGGAGCTTGGATTGTATATTTCTGATCCAAGATCACCGCAGGAAACAGACAAACCGTTTGCTGAACCCGGCTTCTTCGTCATCAATGATGAAGGCAAGGCGCAGATCATTGATATCTCAAACGCTCCGTTTGCGCGGCCAGAACTGGAATCAATGCTGATGGGTTTGAAATTCATCCGGAATCCGGAAAACAACTACCCGGTCCGCGGAATGCATACCTAAACACAACAAACAAAAACCTCTCCCCAATCAAAGAAAAGGTGGCGTGATTATCATGACCAATCAATCTCTTTTTAACCCTGCAACCATGGGCGACCTTTCATTGCCCAACCGTATCTTGATGGCACCGTTGACCCGCAACCGCGCACAAAGTGACGGAACGCCCAAGAAAATTACCGAAACCTATTATCATCAGCGTGCAAGCGCTGGTCTGATCATCACCGAAGCAACACAAGTCTCCGACCTTGGTAAAGGATATCTGGACACACCGGGCATCTATAACCAATCCCATGCGGATGCCTGGCGCGATATCACAACTG
>CAWUJF010000511.1:0-3081 GCA_963922405.1 uncultured Hyphomicrobiales bacterium
TATTCCCACTCTGAATGCCGCTGTCCACAGGGTACCAAGATCAAAAACCACAAGCTTTAATGCTGAGAAAACTGATCCCCAAATTACGGAAATCAGGAGCAAAAGTAGGATATCCACGAAGCCGGGCCGGGAAATTTGCTGCATTGTTAAGGACTTGTCCGGTTCGCAAACGTTAGAAAAATTTTTCAGCTTGAGCATATAGAAAGGCTCGCAGGTTGGCGATTGATATATTAGCCTGAGAGAGCGATTCTGGTATGCGAAAACTGCATAACTGCTTTGTTCGAATATGGCAATTTTGTGCTTGCAGTATGCATACCGAAAGCAGTATAGAGCTGGCAATCCCCGTTAAAGAGGGGCCAAACTAACCGGTGGGCGAATATGGAAGAAAAACGAGAACCTTCAGTGTGGAATGTGGCCGGTATTGCCATTTTCGTATTTGTGGGAATTATGGTCGTTAGTGGATTGTTTTCAGGTGCTGAAACAGTTGCAATTGCGGCGCAATAATAATTGATACTCAAATTCTATAGGGCCGGGTTTACCCGGCCTTTATAGTTTGTACCGGCAAATCATTCTGCGAAGATTCAACTAACCATAAAGTGACTTTGTAGCTAGCCTCATGTTTCTATCTGTTTTTGAATTGTTTAAAATTGGCATTGGTCCTTCCTCGTCTCATACCATGGGGCCAATGATTGCTGCGGAGTACTTTCTTGATTTGTTACTTAATGGCGAATGGCCAAGAAGAGAGGGTGATGTTCCCTCGCGGATCCGGGTAAGACTGCACGGTTCACTGGCCTTTACGGGCAAAGGACATGCCACTGACAAAGCGATTATTCTCGGACTTGCCGGTGAGAAATCCAATGCGGTTGATCCTGACCGAGTGGATGAAATTATCAAAGAAGTAACAGAGAAAAAGGAAGTATCGCCTTCCGGGCATCCAGCCTATCAGTTTGATCCCGAAAATGATCTTGTTTTTGATTATGAAGTCTTGTTGCCAATTCATACCAATGGAATGACGTTTGAAGCCTATTCCAAAGAAGACGAATTGCTCCTGAAACGAGAGTATTATTCTGTCGGTGGCGGTTTCGTTGTGGATGAGCAAAGCCTGCGCGAATATGAAGAGCTAAAGTCTACACGCGTGGACCGGGTACCCTATCCGTTTGAGAATGCCAACGACATGCTTTCTATGGCGAAAGAGTCCGGATTAAGCATTGCTGACATGAAACGGGAGAACGAAACGAAATCCATGTCTCCTGAAGATCTGGCCTTCGGATTAGCACGAGTGTGGGATGCCATGCGTTCTTGCGTTGAACGTGGCGTCAGACAGCACGGAATTCTGCCTGGTGGTCTTGATGTGAAACGGCGTTCTGCGGCAATTGTGGACCAGCTGAATGAAGAATGGGGTGTAAATCGCATTAACCCGGTTGCAGCTAATGAGTGGCTACAGGCGTTTGCAATGGCGGTAAATGAAGAAAATGCTGCCGGAGCTCGTGTAGTTACTGCACCGACTAATGGTGCAGCGGGCGTTATCCCTGCTGTCATGATGTATTATTTGAAGTTTTTCCCTGAGACCACTCAAAGACAGATTGAAGATTTTTTACTTACAGCGGCAGCAATTGGCGGCATTATTAAACAAAACGCCTCTATTTCGGGTGCCGAAGTAGGCTGCCAAGGTGAAGTGGGTTCAGCTTCAGCAATGGCAGCGGCAGGCATTGCAGCAATTATGGGTGGCACACCGGAGCAGATTGAAAATGCTGCTGAGATTGCCTTGGAGCATCATCTTGGGATGACTTGCGACCCGATTGGCGGGCTCGTTCAAGTGCCCTGTATCGAACGCAACGGTTTGGGTGCTGTAAAAGCCGTAACAGCCGCTTCTCTGGCATTGCGCGGCGATGGTACTCACTTTGTCTCTCTTGATGCTTGTGTAAAAACCATGCTGGAGACCGGCCGTGACATGAACACGCGATACAAGGAAACCAGTCAGGGTGGTTTGGCCGTTAATGTGGTTGAATGCTAAGCAGTTGTGGAAGTTACGACGCTGTTACTGGAACTATTAGCTGCACAACACTAAAATAACAGTATGGAACTTAACCTACTGAAGTTGTGTGTTGGTGTATCTGCCGTTGAAGAACTGCAGGCCTGGATAGATTATTCCCAGGAAGAGAAACGTCGTGCTGGTGAGGAACCCGTCCAAAAACATACCACTCGTATGGTACCCAAACGGACGGATGAATTGCTTGATGGTGGATCACTCTATTGGGTGATCAAAGGCAATGTTCAAGTAAGGCAACCTTTGGTGGATATTCGGCCTTTCACTGACCCACAAGGTATTCGCAGATGCGATCTGGTATTGGAGCCGCGGTTGATACTTACGCATTGGCAGCCTAGACGAGCTTTTCAAGGCTGGCGCTATCTAAAAATGGATGATGCACCGAGTGATCTGAAATCCGGAGGTGCGGGCGTTAATGCCTTGCCGCCAGAACTAAGGATAGAATTGTCAAATCTTGGTTTGTTGTAACGATTTTATCATTAACCAAAGATTAATAAACTTCTCTCCAATTGGTTGTATTTCTTGAGTTTCAGTGACCTTTCCGAGATATTGAGAGCTATTTTATCGGATAGAGTTCAAGTCGTTCGGACATGTTCAAGATTGCAAATCAGTCTCAGCATCAGGCCCATGTGATTGTTTGTGGGAATGAAAAAGGTGGTTCAGGCAAAACAACAACGATCGTGCATATAACTGCCGCTTTGTTGAATGCGGGCTATCGCGTTGCGGCTATTGATCTTGATGTGAGGCAAAAAAGTTTTACCCGTTTCCTTGAGAACCGCGACAATTGGTCGAGACGCAACAATTTAAAGTTGAATAAGGCCAGCCATTTTACCTTCAATTCTTCAATGTCTGATCTGATATCCGAACGAGATGGTCAGGATCTTGGTGCGTTTACAAACATCATTGCTCAGGCCGAGCGTTCGCATGACTTCATTCTGATTGATACGCCTGGGCACGATGGATATCTGATGCGGTTGGCGCACTCAATGGCGGATACCTTGATAACGCCATTGAATGACTCCTATGTTGATTTT
>CAWUJF010000512.1:0-3077 GCA_963922405.1 uncultured Hyphomicrobiales bacterium
AACAGACGCTGCTGGGCGCCGTAGTATTCTGGGTCGCAGGTGGCGAACTCCCGGGACCAATCAATGGACAAACCCATGCTTTTCAATTGAGAGCGCATTGTCGCGATGTTGTCGTAAGTCCAGCCCTTTGGGTGTGTCTTGTTCTGCATCGCCGCGTTTTCTGCCGGCATGCCAAATGCGTCCCATCCCATCGGGTGCAATACTTCAAAGCCTTTGGCACGTTTGTAGCGCGCAACCACATCGCCCATTGCGTAGTTCCGAACATGGCCCATGTGTATACGGCCGGAAGGATACGGGAACATCTCCAAAACATAGTAGGATGGTTTAGGGTTTTCCGGGCTTGTGTCACATTCAAATAGCTTAAGTTCATCCCATTTGGCTTGCCATTTGGGTTCCGTTTCACGTGAATTATAGCGTTCGGTGCTCATGGTTTGTTTCTATGTTGAATTTGCACTAGATAATGCGGGGAGCTTCACCAGAATTCGTTCCCTTGGTCAACCGGAAAGAGAGAAAACCTGTCATGCCTGAAACCGCTGCAGACCGTTACGCGTCACTCATTTCGGAAATTGGGGATCACGCTGATTTGCACAAACAAACTCAACCCGAACTAATTGCGGTATCGAAGACTTTTGATGTTGAGGCAATTCGGCCGGTGCTGAATGCAGGTTGCAGAGTATTTGGCGAGAATCGGGTTCAGGAGGCGCAAGGAAAATGGCCGGAATTACGTAAAGATTTTCCAGCAGTGAAGCTTCATCTAATTGGCCCTTTGCAGAGCAACAAGACAGCGGACGCCGTCAAACTGTTCGATGCAATCCATACCATCGACAGGGAGAAAATTGCGAACGCTATCCGCAATGAGATGATGTCGCAAGAAAAAGAGTTGGAGCTTTTTATCCAGGTGAATACAGGCTCCGAAGAACAAAAATCCGGTATTTATCCGGATTTTGCCTCAGAGTTTATAACCTGGTGCAAAGAGGACTTAGGTCTGACTATTTCCGGTTTGATGTGCATTCCACCATTTGAGGAAAATCCCGGGCCGCATTTCGCCTTGCTCAGAAAGCTCGCGGACGAAAATGATCTTGATAAACTTTCCATGGGGATGTCCGGTGACTATTTGACCGCCATCGAATTTTCCGCAACCCATGTGCGTGTTGGCAGTGCTATTTTTGGTGCACGATAGTTTTTAAGGATAAATGATCATCCGGGTGTCTTGAGACATCAAGGGTAATATCCTCAGCATATGCTCTCTTTTGATCGCAATACACCCCTCCGTGGGTTGGTATCCTTCTTTCTCCAAATGAAAAAAGATGGCACTGCCACGATGTTTGACGATGCTTGAGATATTATAATCCAAGACTAGACAGACATCATAAAGTTGGTCGTCGCGTTTCATCACTTCATGCGATTTGGAAAACGGCAGTTTGACCGGACCGTTGTAGCAGGAGGATGCCGGGTCATCACACCACCCGTCTGATTCACTGATTTCAAAAAGTGACAAACCGCAGCGTGGTCTTGTGAGCCTCTCCTTTCTGAAATAACCAAACATCAGATCATGGGTGCCTGCGGGCGTTGCGCCATCGCCTTCGCGCTTTTGCGTCGTAATGCCGGATCTGCCTAATGCGCATGGAATAGTGGTGTGGTGAAATGTCAATAGTCCTGAATGGATGGGTCCATGTGGGCTTCTGCGCACGTGAATTTGGTGGATTTTACTTTTCATTCCTTGATTTTAGCCCGTCTTCACATTTTCTTTCAATGCTTCACAAGCGCGTGTTTTTTCAATTTTCGGCCTTAAAACCTGTCGCATTGGCCCCTATTACAAATCGTGATAGGTATTGATTGAAAACAGATATTTGAGGAACCCTATGGCTGCCAAACAAATTTTGATCGTTGATGATGATAATGATCTGCGTGATGCACTCGTCGAACAATTGGCTCTCTATGAAGAGTTTACGATTTCGACCGAGGCCAGTGCTGCCAAGGGCATGGCCACCGCAAAAGAAGAGCATATCGATCTTCTGATCATGGATGTTGGCTTGCCGGATATGGATGGCCGCGAAGCTGTGAAATTGCTCCGCAAGGCCGGGTTCAAATCACCTGTGATTATGCTCACGGGCCATGATACGGATTCAGATACAATTTTGGGTCTGGAAGCAGGCGCGAATGATTATGTAACCAAGCCGTTTCGGTTTGCGGTCCTGCTGGCTCGAATTCGCGCTCAACTTCGAACTCATGAGCATAGCGAAGACGCCGTGTTCACCGTTGGTCATTATACGTTCCGTCCTTCGCAAAAACAGCTTACCGAAGAGGATGGAAACAAGGTCCGGTTGACGGAAAAAGAAACAGCCATCATGAAATATCTCTATCGCGCGGAACAAAAGGTTATTGGCCGGGAAGAATTGCTTGAGCAGGTTTGGGGGTATAATTCCGGTGTTACAACCCATACTCTGGAAACACATATCTACCGTCTTCGACAGAAAATCGAGAAAGATCCCTCAAATGCGAGATTGCTTGTAACCGAGGGTGGAGGCTATAAACTGGTTCCATAAACAGGGGAACCAGTCGTGTCACTTGAAGACGATATTGCGGTCATGAAAATGATCGATTTATTTTCAGACTTCAATTATGAGCATTTGCGCCTGCTCGCATTTGGTGGGCAGAAACTGTCCTTTGATGATGGCTTTGAGGTGTTTCATGAAGGACAAGTGACTGACGGTGGATATGTAATCATGTCCGGCCAGGTCGACTTGGTTGCGCATCGCGGTGTTGAACAAGTTCTGCTCGGTTCATTTCAAATGGGTTCGCTAATCGGTGAAGCAGCGTTGATTGCGGAGAATAAGCGCAGTGGTACTGCGCTTTGTGTCGGTCACACGACCATGATTAAAATTCCAAGAACTGTAATGTTGCGCGTACTTACAGAATATCCCGAACTCGCGGTTTCAATTCATAAAAAGCTTTCCGGCTCGCTCAATAATCTGGTGAAAGAGCTTGGCCGAATACCCGCCAAACTTTCACGCTAGGCGTGTTTCCTTTCATCTGCATTTGCAGGATAAGGCGTGTTTGCGAGAATGAGCAGGCCG
>CAWUJF010000513.1:0-3072 GCA_963922405.1 uncultured Hyphomicrobiales bacterium
ATAGTAAAGAAGCAGGATCAAAATCAGTTCCGGTACAGCCCGGATAATGGTTGTATATACCTCGAGGAATCCCCGGAGAATTGGACCACCATAGAGTTTACCCATCGCGCCGAACATGCCGAGTGTGAGCCCGAGACAGTAGGCGCCTATGGCGATCAAAATTGTATTTACCAACCCACGTAACAGATTACCACCCCAACCAGGAGGTGATAATGCGAGCATTTCCAATGCCTGTTCCATGATCTACCGAGTACCCCAGAAAAACAAAATGCCGGGGAAGTTCCCCGGCACAATCATTATGGCTTAGCCACCGTAGATATCGAAGTCGAAGTACTTCTTCGAGATCGCATCGTAAGTGCCATCATCGCGGATTTTCTGGATCGCCGCGTTGATTTTGGCTTTCAGATCGCCGTCTTCCTTGCGTACGCCCGCGCCAGCGCCAAGGCCGAATACTTCAACGTCATTCAACAGACCTTTGATTTCGAAAGCCTTGCCTGCTTCACTTTCAAGGAAAGGTGTAAGCGCAAGGGAGTCAGCTACTACTGCATCAATACGACCAGCTACCAGATCCTGGTTGTGCTCATCAAATGTGCTGTATGACTTCGCATTTGCATCACCGAAATGCTTCTCAACATAGTTAGCGTGAATGGTTGAAACCTGGACGCCAACATTTTTGCCTGCAACACTTGCAGGGTCGCCTGAAATGTCAGAACCCTTGGCAGCGATGATCACAGCAGGTGTCTGATAGTATTTGTCTGAGAAGTCGATTGTTTTCTTGCGCTCTTCAGTGATTGACATTGAAGCAACAATTGCGTCGATTTTCTTGGAAAGAAGTGCTGGAATAATACCGTCCCAAGCCACTTCTACCACTACGCAATCTTCTTCCATGGCTGCGCAAAGTGCGTCTTTGATTTCCACTTCCCAGCCTTTCCAGACGCCATCAGGGCCTTTTTCTGTGAAAGGTGGATAGTTTTCAGCAGCAAAACCGATCTTGATTTCAGCTGCTGCCAATTGGGCGCTCAGTACCACTGCAGTGGCAGCACCGACCAATACTTTGAGGAATGATTTCATTTTTTCTCTCCCTGTTGAATTTTCATTCTAATGAATGGACTTAACGAAAGCCCGGCAGCGGTCACTGTCGGGGTTTCCGAATACTTTTTCAGGTGGACCCTGTTCTTCCACCTTACCCTCATGAAGATAAACGACTTCAGAGGAAACATCACGGGCAAATTTCATCTCGTGGGTCACGAGCATCATGGTTCGCCCTTCGTCTGCGAGCCCTCTTATTACCTTCAGCACCTCGCCAACAAGCTCAGGATCAAGCGCTGATGTGGGTTCATCAAACAACATAACCTTGGGCTCCATGGCTAACGCGCGAGCTATCGCCGCACGCTGCTGCTGACCGCCTGAAAGGAAAGCCGGGTATTGTTCCTTTTTGTCGTATAAGCCGACCCGTTCCAGGATGCGTTCGGCTCGATCCTTGGCTTCTGCTTTTGAAACACCCAGGACGTGGACAGGACCTTCCATAATGTTCTGGGTGATGTTCATGTGTTGCCAAAGATTAAAGTTCTGGAACACCATGCCCAGTTGTGAGCGGATGCGTTGGACTTGTTTCTTATCGCTGGGAATGAGCGAGTCTGGGCCCTGCTTGAATTTGATGGCTTCACCGGAGAGATAGATATCTCCCATGGTGGGCAATTCCAGCAAATTTACACAGCGCAGAAACGTGCTTTTGCCAGATCCACTGGCACCGATGAGGGAAACCACATCGCCCTGTTTGGCTTTTAAGGAAATTCCTTTAAGGACTTCCAGTTCGTTGAAGGACTTGTGTAGATCCACTACTTCAAGTGTCAAATCCTTGTCAGACAATTAAGCCCCCAATCATACTCCCGGTAGAAAAACCCCTCTACCGTACAAAACCAGATACTAGCACCCGCTTAGTATTGGCCAAGCCAAGTTGGTTTTGCAACTTATTTATCAGGAAGTTAGGCTATTTGTGATACGGGCATTCATGAGGACAGTGCGAATAAATGCCAGGATAAACAGTACCACCATGACAAGTACTATGGTTGGTGCCGGTGCGCTATCGATGAAAAAACTAAGATAAACACCTGAAATCGTAGAAAAAACCGAGATAGCAACAGCGCAGATCAACATTACATGAAAGCGTTTTGTCAGCAGGAAAGCGATAGCCCCAGGCGCAATTAGTAAGGCAATTGTCAGAATGATACCCACTGCTTTTAGAGCGGCCACAATCGTCAATGAAAGCCCGCAAAGCAGGGTGTAGTGGATGACCGTCACTGGAAGACCGGCAACTTTCGCCTGTGCCACATCAAAGGAATGCAGCAGTAAATCCCGCCATCTTGCCATGATAACGCCTGTTACCAGCACAGCGATTACACCCGTTGTTATGATGTCAGAGTAGCCTACACCAAGCATGTTACCGAACAGAATATGGTCCAGATGCACATCAGATTGGATCTTGGTATAAAGCACGATGCCAAACCCGAACATGCCGGAGAAGACAACACCCATCACCGTATCCTGTTTGATGCGGCTATTGTCTTTCAAATAACCTGTAGCGATCGCACAGACCATCCCAGCGATAAAGGCACCGATCACCAAAGGGATGTTGGCAATATAGGCTAGCACCACACCCGGTAGCACCGAATGGCTGACGGCATCGCCCATCAAAGACCATCCCTTTAATACCAAATAGCAGGACAATAATGCAGCCGGGATAGCCAGGATGAAGGAAATCATAAGCGCATTCACCATGAACTCGAATTGGAATGGTAGAAGAAGCTCATTCAGCAAGGTCATTGTATTGCCTCCGCTGAACGTCTTCTGGAGGCAAGGATGCCGTGCTTTGGAGCAAACACGAAGGCTAATAGGAACAGCAGCGTCTGAAGGCAAACGATAATGCCGCCTGTTGCTCCGTCCAGAAAATAGCTCAAATAAGCGCCAAAGAAGCTTGTGAAAATTCCAATCGCGGTGCTTATCATCAAAAGCTTTGGAAACCGGTCAGTCAGCAAATAAGCCGTTGCGCCCGGTGTTACGACCATGGCGATC
>CAWUJF010000514.1:0-3064 GCA_963922405.1 uncultured Hyphomicrobiales bacterium
ATGAAAAAGTGGGTGAGATGTTGGCAGAGATTAGGCCATACATCAAAACATTCGATAACTACGCTTATCAAAGAATGCCACAAAAAGAGTTCTGCGTAGCGACTACCTGGGGACCAGATGGTTTGTTGGCGATGTCAGGTGCCGCAGAAGCAAATACTGGTGTTGTACTCGATTTCTTCCTGCCTGAGGGTGAGCAAAAAGCACAACTCTGGATCGACGGTTGGTTGATCCCGGCAGACGCCAAAAATAAAGAGGATGCCCATCTGTTCTTGAACTACATGATGCGTCCAAAAGTGGCAGCTGGTGACAGTAACTTTACCTGGTATGCAACAGCAAATTCCAGTGCAAAGCCATTTGTAGACGAAGCGGTCACGTCGAGCCCCGCCGCTTTCCCAACTCCGAAACAAGTGTCAAAAATGTACACAACTGCAGTGCTACCTCCAAAGGTAGAGCGTCTACAGACGCGTACATGGACTAACTTTAAAGCCGGGAAATAAGCGGGTTAGAATTTACCTTGGCGGCATCAAATTTTTGATGCCGCTAATGGGAAAATTCTTATGTCATAAAACATTCAGGGGACCATACTATGTCCGCAGAGTTGAGCGTAAGCGACTCTCCATGGCTTGATCAGGATGAACAACCACTGGTCCAGATCAAAGGTGTTACTAAGAAGTTTGGCGAGTTTACTGCTGTCAACAATGTCGACCTCGACATTTATCGCGGCGAATTGTTTTGCCTATTGGGCGGATCGGGTTGCGGCAAGACCACATTGCTGAGGATGTTGGCAGGGTTCGAAACACCCACAACTGGTACGATCATGATCGATGGAAGTGACATGTCCAATGTGCCTCCGTATGAACGTCCCACTAACATGATGTTTCAGAATTATGCTCTGTTTCCCCACATGACGGTGGAGAAAAACATCGCCTTTGGCCTCGAGCAGGATAAAATTGCAAAGGCTGAAATCAGCGACAGGGTTCATGAAATACTCAAACTGGTAGAGCTACAGAATTTTAAAAAACGAAAACCTCAACAGTTGTCAGGTGGCCAGAGACAACGCGTGGCTCTTGCCCGCGCTTTGGTGAAGGAGCCCAAACTACTTCTTCTTGATGAACCACTTGCTGCCCTTGATAAGAAATTGCGGGAGCAAACTCAGTTTGAGCTGGCTAATATTCAGGAAGAAGTTGGGGTCACCTTCATCGTTGTAACGCACGATCAGGAAGAGGCCATGACGCTATCAACCAGAATAGCGGTAATGGATGTTGGTCAGTTCCAACAAATCGGGACACCAACAGACATATATGAATTTCCGGAAAATCGCTTCGTTGCAGATTTCATTGGTTCTGCAAACATTCTGGAAGGCCGGGTTACTGAAGATGGTGCAGATCATGTGACGGTAACCACTGAACTGGGTGAGATTTACATCGACCACGGACAATCAGTGAAAGTGGGTAGTCAGATCTGGGTCGCACTACGTCCGGAAAAAATTTATCTAAGCACGAGCGCGCCAAAGAAGGCAGGGCCTAACCAAGCAGAAGGCATTGTCGATGATATTGGCTATATGGGGAATACTTCGATCTATAAGGTCCGTTTGAAAAACGGTCTAATCATCGATGTGACAGCACCAAATCTGATCAGACCCAAAACCAGGACCCATGGGATCACGTGGGAAGATCCAGTTTATCTTAACTGGGAACCCTCAAGCGCAATGTTGTTAAACTCATGAGCATATTATCAGACGATAGACCTGTTGATGAGACAGCATCTGAACTCAAAGTTGGCAATGTTCGTGGTACCGCTACAGGCCTCTTAAGCAGATTGGAAAAGGCTGTTCAATCCAGCTGGCGTTCCATCATTGTGTTTATCCCTTATTTTTGGCTTTTGATATTTTTCTTGCTGCCGTTTTTCATCGTCGCAAAAATTAGTGTTGCCGAACTGGCTATCACCAGCCCTCCATTTACGAAAATGATCGAATGGACAGACGCTGGTGTGGTGAACATACGGATCGTCTTTGATAATTTCATATATATTCTGACTGATGATCTTTACTCCAGCACCTATATAAACTCTCTGAAAATTTCCATTTCTTGTACGATCATATGCCTGTTGTTCGGATATCCTATTGCCTATGGAATCGTCCGCTCGGGTCCAGTGGCCAAGAAAATCCTGTTATTTCTGATCATCCTACCTTTCTGGACATCCTTTCTATTGCGCGTTTATGCATGGATGGGGCTCCTTGCTGATCAGGGGACAATCAACAACCTTTTGATAGGGTTGGGACTAATTGATGAACCTATAAGGATGCTCTACACGGAATTCGCGGTGTTCATTGGGATTGTCTATGCCTACATCCCATTTATGATTTTGCCTTTATACGCCAATATGGAAAAATTGGATGGCACACTCAATGAGGCAGCCGCAGACTTAGGCGCAAGTCCCACCACCACATTCTTCAGAGTAACCTTGCCCTTAACAATTCCGGGCATCATCGCCGGCTCTCTTTTAGTGTTTATTCCGGCCACCGGAGAATACGTCATTCCGGATCTATTGGGTGGCGGAAACGTTCAAATGATCGGCCGCGTATTGTTCAATGAATTTTCGAGGAATACCGATTGGCCTGTGGCCTCGGCAGTAGCAATTGTCTTGCTGCTGTTACTGGTACTACCCATGATCATCTTCCAGTATTACCAAGGCAAAGAAGCAGAGGCTCAGAAATAAGATGCAGGGTACTCGTTCAAGCTTTTTAACCTTTATGATCGGTGCGGGATTGGCATTCTTCTATATTCCCATGATCCTGCTGGTTATTTACTCATTCAATAACTCAAAACTAGTTCCAGTTTGGGGAGGTTGGTCCACGCGTTGGTATAAGGTTCTTTTTGAATCGGAAGAGGTCTGGAATGCAGTCTCACTTAGCCTGCAGATCGCTGTAGTGAACGCAACTTTTGCAACGCTATTAGGTACACTGGCGGGCTTGGCAATGGTTCGGTTTGGCCGGTTTAAAGGTCGTACCCTTTTTGGCGGTATGCTTGTTGCACCACTCGTTATGCCAGAAGTAATCCCCGGC